>CAYWOE010000119.1:0-4213 GCA_964459855.1 uncultured Synechococcus sp.
GATGGAGCTCCGAACAGCGTGCGCCCGGCCAGCAGCAGATCAGGTCTGAGCGTGGCGAACTGCGAATCCACGAGGAAATACTCCTGCTCCGCACCGCAGGTACTGTTCACCGGAGCGATGCTTTCGTTGCCGAGCAGCCGCAGCAGACGTTGCGCCTGCCGGTTCATGGCCGCGTTGGAGCGCAGCAAAGGCGTCTTTTTATCCAGAGCCTCCCCGGTCCAGCTCACAAACACCGTGGGAATGCACAGCGTCACCCCATTGGATGTGCGCATCAGGTAGGCGGGGCTGGTGATATCCCAAGCGGTGTATCCGCGCGCCTCGAATGTTGAACGAATGCCTCCGTTGGGGAATGAGCTGCCATCTGGCTCTCCCTGCACCAGCAGTTTCCCAGAGAATTCATGAATGGCCTGACCGTCACCCTGCGGACTGATGAAACCGTCGTGCTTTTCAGCGGTGGAATTGGTGAGGGGGTAGAAGACGTGGGCGTAATAGTGGGCTCCCTCGGCCACAGCCCAGTCCTTCATGGCCTGAGCAACAACGTCGGCAACCGCAAGCTGGAGTTTGCCACCGTCCCTGATCACGCGACGGACAGCCTTGAAGACATCCTTGGGCAGAGATCTCTTCATGCGCGTCAGCGTGAAGACATCACTTGCCCAGACATCGGCCAGGGGCTCAACAGGGTCACACTCAAGTGGTCGACGCTGCTGAATGGCCTGCAGTGCGGCCAGTCTCGCGGGGTGGGGCATGGGACAGGCCCCGAGTTACGGCGGGACGATGATCGTGTCCTGAAACCTATTCATGATCCTGATCAGAGACAGCCTGAAACTGTGAACGAAAACAGCCCATCACCGAACCGAATCGGCGGTGTCTGATCCGATGAGCAACAGCCATGGCGATCAACGCCTGATCTTTCCTGCAACCCAGCGCAACCGCATCCCAATCGGCGATGAACTGGGCCAGCGACTTCCCTCCACGGGGCTGATCCTTGAAATCGCCAGCGGATCCGGCGAACACGGCGTGACATTCCAGAAACGCTTCCCGACGCTCACCTGGCAATGCAGTGATCCTGATCCTGAGCATTGCCGCAGCATCGATTCCTGGATCCGTCATGAGCAGCTGTCGCCGAAGATGCCGGCGGCCCTGCAACTCGATGTCAGAGATGCGAATTGGCAGGACCAGCTGAGCATGCCTGCGCAGGCTGTTGTGGCGATCAATCTGCTTCACATTTCGGCCTGGGAATGCACGCTGGCTTTGCTGAGGCAATCGGCTCAGCTGCTGCAGGCCGGTGGAAAGCTCTGCGTTTACGGCCCCTTCTGCGTGGATGGCCAGCACGTCAGCGAAAGCAATCACTGTTTCGATGCCTCCCTGCGTGCCAGGAATCCAGCCTGGGGCGTGCGGGATCAGACCACGGTGCTGCATCAGGCCAGCGAGGCAGGCTTCGCTGTTCAGACCATCACGTTGATGCCAGCGAACAACCGCATGATCACCTGGATTCGCTGAAAGCCTCCGGTTTCAGAACGAGCACCACAGCCACGAAACCTCACCAATCACACCTAAAGCAACCCCAGAGCAACTTCACGGATACCCCCAGGTTGCTTGACAGTCACTCCAGGCTATGGTGTGTGGGATACAAACACCGAGCGGATGGCGCCCCTCCGGGAAAACCAGGTGAAGCTGACGGTGTCCGTGCCACCGAGCCTGCACGTGCTGCTGCGCAGCTGGGCCCAGTGCGAGGGACGCGAACTCACAAGTGTGGTGCTGCAGTGCGTTGAGCTGAGCGTGCGGCAACTCAAAAGCAATGGCGCAATTCCTGCAGGCGCTGTCCGAAATTACGAAGTGGCCTGCGAAGAACGCCTGGCCGCTGGCGGCACAGCACCATGAACATCGTTCAGATCGAGGATGCCTTGCTGGCTCCGTGCATGGATGCCGTGATCGCCGTCACAGAGCGCTACCAGTTCCTTGAGATCCACCGCGGCGCACGTGTTTTCACTGCCTACAGGGAGATCGATCATGTGATGTACCTGGGCTTCCACGACGATCTGACGGAGCAGTCGCTCAGACAACTCAGCGAGCGTGGTTTCCAGTTACTGGAAGCAAGGGAGGGAACCCGACGCGAACACCGGTTGCTGCTGCTGACGCTGAAGGAAATCGGCTATTCCCACAGCTATGGGGAGGGTTACTTCAAGGCGTCGAGATCTCTTGCTCGCCATTTGCGCAACCTCGGCTGGCCACTGGGAGCGCTCTCGCAGCTGCTCAAGAGACCACAGATCAACAGGGAGGAGCCATCCAACTGACACTAAAAATCCATCCAGTCACCCGGTCCGTACCAACCGAAGGGCATCTCAGCCCAGTCGTCATCAGCCACAGTCTGATCAGCGGGAATCGGCCCAGAACTGGGTTGCGAGCCGTCGATGCAGCCCTCGGGAGTGGTGAAACCACTGGAGAAAGCCTCGCAGTTCACAAGTCCTTGCTGAGCGCTCGACCACGAGGCTGAGAAACACAGGCTCAGCGCAGCAGCAGCACAGGCAAGAGGGCGCATCATCAGTCCGCTGTCAACGACGATTCTGATGCTGTTCACCAGGGTGTGACCTGATCGAGCGCCTCCAGCCCGGCCCAGCGCTGCAGCGCAGTCCATGAGCGCAGCTGATGCTCGATCCAGGCATGACCGAGAGAATTCAGATGTATGCCGTCGGGTTCAATCCACTGCAGCCAGTCAGGCTCCGCCTGCATCGCCCGATGCAGCGGCAGATAGGGCACATCCATTTCCAGGCAGGCTTCCTCAATCTGTGCTTCATGCACAGCCACATCACTGTTGCCGTACCAGAGGCAGTCGGCGAAGGGCATGGCATGTTCATCAACCGGTGTCAGCCCGAGCACGAACACAGAGGCATGGGGTTGCATCCCCCGGAGAAGCTGTTCAAAACCGAAACGGAAGGCCTGCACATCGAGAGGTTGTCTGCCGTCAGCCCGGCCCACCCTGGCTGTGTCATTGAGGCCCACTGACACAAGCAGGGCCTCCGGCTGCTTCCGGCGCAGTTCCCCGCGGCAGGCCCACTCCCGTTGCCATCGGGCTGACACCGCTTCAAGTCCGTCACCGCGTACACCGAGCCCATAGACCAGCGGTGCATCGGGAAGGCCCATCCAGTGACGACGCAGACGCTCGCACCATCCGCCTGCTTCACGGTCACCCCAGCCAACCACTCCGCTGTCTCCGATCACGACCAGTTGTCGGGGAGCCCGCATCAATCCACAACTGTTCGGCTTCAAGCTCAGCTTTGCAGCCAGTGCTGCCGACACTGATCACTCAGCCATTCACCGAGAAGCGTCAGCACGGCGTAGGCGCTGATCAGCAACAACACCGCCGCCCAGTGAAAGGAGCTGAGCGATTCCAGCAATTGCCAGCCCAGGCCGCTGCCACCGATCAGACCAACCACCACCGTTTCGCGCAGGATCACATCACTGCGATAGGCGCCGTAAGCGAGATGCGAAGGGCTCCTGGGGCTGAGCAATCCATACAGCCAGCTCACCTGGGGGGAGGCGCCGCCGCTCAGCAGCGCAACGCGAGCGGAGTCATCCTGCTCTGCCAGGCCCTCCTGCAGAAGACGCCCCATCACTCCGCCGTTGTGAAATCCAAGGGCCAGAGCACCGATCGCCAGCGTCGGCTGGTTGCTGAGCAGAAGCAGAAGCACAGCGAGCGGGGGAGGAATCACCCGCACCAGCACCCAGAAGCCACTGACGCAGCGATGCCAGATGCGCGCTGGCGTGAGCAACAGCAGCAAGGGCGGCAGACCGATGGCGATGCCGGCCGCCAGCAGGGTCAGCATCAGTGTCTCCCACAGCATCGGCAACCAGGGCAGTTCCTGAGCAGCCCGCAGAAGGCTGTCGATATCAGGCCATTCCACGGGCAGCCAGTTCAGAGAGCCCGCGTCGGGAAACAAGAGATCGAGCCAGACAGCTCCAAGGCCAGCTGAGAGCAGCACCACCAGCGCGAATCCCAGAACATGGCGCTGACCGAACTGAGCCTGAGCCGTCCTGCTTCTCCAGATGCGCAGTCCCTGCTCAAGAGCAATGGTGACCACAGTGAGCAGCCACAACCCCGTCCAAAGTTCGTGAAATTGAAGGGATTTGAGGCTGAGCTCCAGGTCCATCCCCAGACCGCCCAGACCGAAGACCCCGAGCAACGTGGCACTGCGCAGGGCGCACTCCAGTCGGT
>CAYWOE010000120.1:0-4183 GCA_964459855.1 uncultured Synechococcus sp.
ATCGAACCGATCTCTATGAACTCTCCCGCCAGTGGGGGGATCTGGTGAAGCGTTCACGCAGCAAGCAGCTGCAGCCGGAGGAATACAGCACAGGCACGTTCACCCTCTCCAATCTCGGCATGTTCGGGGTGGATCGTTTTGATGCCATCCTTCCGCCAGGAACCGGCGCCATCCTGGCGGTGGCAGCCTCCAGACCCACCGTTGTGGCCGGCAAAGACGGCTCCATTGCGGTGAAGCGTCAGATGCAGGTGAATCTGACGGCTGACCATCGCGTGATCTACGGCGCCGATGGTGCGGCGTTCCTCAAGGATCTTGCCGAACTGATCGAAACCCGCACGGAAAGTCTGGCGATCTGAACCAGGTCATCGCAGACGACTGACCTGCCGAGTGCGGGGAACCTTGCCACTCTTCAGGAGTGTCGGTCGTCATATGCCTGTTCCGTCTTTCTCCCGCCTGCTGGGTCGTCCGCTGCCGCGATCCAGTGCCAGAGATGAACGACTTCCCAGTCTGCAGGCTCTGCCGATCCTGTCGTCCGATGCTCTGTCGTCCGTTGCCTACGCCACAGAAGCGGCTCTCGGCATCCTGATCCTGGGCGGCAGTGCAGCTCTGAGGCTTTCGCTGCCGATCACCCTGGCGATCATCGGCCTGATTGCGATCGTGGTGCTGTCTTACCGGCAGGCGATCGCGGCCTACCCCAATGGCGGCGGTTCCTATGTGGTGGCACGCGACAATCTCGGCCGCAATGTGGGACTGGTGGCTGCCGCGGCACTGCTGATCGACTACACCCTCACTGCCGCGGTCAGCCTGATGGCGGGAACCCAGGCGCTGTCTTCTCTGGATCCATCGCTGCTGGCGTTCGAGGTTCCCATCGCTCTGCTGCTGCTCGTGCTGGTGGGCTGGGCCAACCTTCGCGGCGTCAGGGAGGCGGGACGTGTGTTCGCAGTCCCCACCTATGCGTTCGTGGTGATGATCCTTCTGCTCACGCTTGCTGGCTTCAAGGACCTCACTTTTCATCACGGCTGGAGTCCCGATGCTCCTGCCTTCACAGCCGCCCTGCAGCCGATCGGCCTGTTTCTGATTCTGCGGGCCTTCAGTTCCGGCTGCTCAGCGATGACAGGGATCGAAGCCATCGCCAATGGTGTGCAGGTCTTCCGTGAGCCGGCTCCGCTCAATGCACGCAAAACGCTTCTGGTGATGGGCATTCTGCTGTCAGCAATGTTCCTCGCGGTCAGCACCATGGGGTTCATGTATGGGGTTGTCCCCAATCCCCACATCACCGTGCTGGCCCAGATCGGCCAACGCGTGTTCGGTGATGGCAGCCTTCTCTACTGGATTCTGCAGATCTCCACGCTGCTGATCCTGGTGCTGGCGGCGAACACGGCGTTCTCCGGATTCCCTCGTCTGGCGGCCATGCTGGCCGAGGATCACTGTCTGCCCATGCAGATGAAACTGCTGGGTGATCGGCTCGTCTACCAGAACGGGATCGGGGTTCTTCTGGCAATCACGGCGCTGATCATCGTGATCTGCCGCGGCGACACCACCGTGGCCGTCAATCTCTATGCGCTGGGTGTCTTCACCGCGTTCACGCTTTCGCAGCTCGGACTGGTGTGTCGCTGGTGGAGGCTTCGTGGAGAGGGCTGGCAGGGGCGGATGGCCATGAATGCCCTCGGATCGATCACCACCTTTGTTGTGCTGGTGGTGATCGTGGTGAGCAAGTTCGATGAGGGGGCCTGGACTGTGGTGATCGCCATTCCTCTGCTGGTGTGGGGACTGGCTCTGATCCGCCACCGCTACAGGGAGGTGTTTTCTGCTCTGGCTCCGGACCCTGATGGGGCACCGCTGAAGCTGGTGCCCCGCGATCCACCTGCCGGCCATCACGCCATCGTGTGGATCGCGAGCATCATGAAACCCTCCCTTGAGGCGGTGCGCTACGCCTGTTCGTTCGCTGATTCGGTCACCGCGGTGCTGGTGGTGCAGAAGGGAGAGGATGCAGGCCAGCTCAGCCAGATGTGGGATCGCTATGCGGGCACGGATACCGGTGCGCTCGAGCTGGTGCTTCTGGACAGCCCGTTCAGTTCACTGCTGGATCCCTTCTGTGATTTCGTGGTGGAGCAGGAGCAACGCCATCCCGAGCGCACCACCACAGTGGTCATGCCGGTGGCCATCCCCAGGGATCGACTGGATGTGGCTCTGCTCAATCAACGGGCCGGCAATCTGTTCGAGGCACTCTCCACCGATCAGAGCAGGGTCTTTTCCATCGTTCGCTACTACGTTCCCTGACGCTCCACCTGGGCCAGGGCCAGGGCTTCGCCTTCAGGCAGCATGGACTGATCAGGATGACTCGATGTGACGGATCCAAGGGATCTTCAGCTCAGCTCCTACGACTACCGACTGCCCGAAGAGCGTATTGCGCAGTCTCCTGTGGAGCCACGCCATTCCGCACGACTGCTGATGGCACCTCCACTGAGCAGGCCTGCAAGGGAGCTGATCCATCGCCAGGTGTGGGATTGGCAGGAGGAGCTCCGCTCCGGTGACCTGCTGGTCGTCAACGACACGCGGGTTCTGCGGGCGCGTCTGAGGGTGCGTCGTTCCGGTGGCGGACTCGCCGAGCTGCTTGTGCTGGAGCCCCGCGGTGAAGGCCGATGGCTCTGCCTGGCCCGCCCCGGCAAGAAATTGAAGCCCGGTGATCAGGTCTGGCTTGAAGCTCTTGAGCAGGAGCCCATCCCTCTGCAGGTGCTGGCTTCGGATGGTGCCAGCGGCGGTCGCATCATCCAGTTCCCTGATGCCTATGTCGATGCTGCTGCGATCGAAACGCTTCTGGAGCGCTACGGCGAAGTGCCGTTACCGCCCTACATCACCCGCCATGACGAGTCGGATCAGGAGCGTTATCAAACTCGCTATGCCTCCAGACCAGGAGCGGTTGCTGCTCCAACGGCGGGTCTGCACCTCAGCGATGAGCTGCTGAAGGCGATTCGAGCTCGCGGTGTGCAGCTGGCCACGGTGACCCTGCATGTTGGCTTGGGGACATTTCGGCCTGTGGAGACTGAGGATCTCAGCGATCTGAGCCTGCACAGTGAATGGGTCGAGGTGACCCCTGCGCTGGTGGCTGCTGTGATCGACTGCCGGCAGCGCGGAGGACGTGTGATTGCTGTCGGCACCACCAGTGTGCGTGCTCTGGAGGGTGCTGCAGCTGCGGGCAAGGGCATCCTTCAACCCCTGAGGGGGCCTGTGGATCTGGTGATCCAGCCAGGTTTTCGTTTCGCGGTGGTGCAGGGCCTGCTCACCAATTTTCATCTGCCCAAGAGCTCCCTGCTGCTCCTGGTCAGCGCCCTGATCGGACGCGAGCGGTTGCTTGAGCTGTATGAGATCGCCATCGAAGAGGCCTATCGCTTCTATTCCTACGGTGATGCCATGTGGATCGCTCCGGATGCTGTGCTCGCCGATGTGACGCGCCGAGTGGTTGGCTGACCGGTTCGGCATGAAAAAAGCCCCGGTGTCTCCGGGGCTGATGTCGTTGCATTTGAGCAGAATGCAAACTCTCAGATTCAGGCCGTTACAGGTTGCTCGATGATGCCTGTGGGAACGTCGGCGAACATCACCGAGGAGAGATAACGCTCGGCCAGGTCGGGGAGAACGACCACGATGGTCTTGCCGGCGTAGGCGTCCTGTTTGGCGAGTCGAATGGCGGCTGCCGCTGCGGCACCGCAGGAGATGCCCACCAGCAGACCTTCTTCCTTGGCCAGACGCAGAGCCATTTCAACCGACTCGTCGTTGCTCACCTGCTCGACTTTGTCGACTACGGAGAGGTCGAGGTTCTTGGGGATGAAGCCAGCGCCGATACCCTGAATCTTGTGGGGTCCGGGCTTCACTTCCTCGCCGTTCATGGTCTGGGTGATCACCGGGCTGTGGCTCGGCTCAACCGCCACGGATTCGATCGCCTTGCCTTTCTCGTTCTTGATGTAGCGGGACACCCCTGTGATGGTGCCGCCTGTGCCCACACCGGCCACGAGGACGTCGATGGCTCCATCGCAGTCGTCCCAGATCTCAGGCCCGGTGGTCTTCTGGTGAATCTCAGGGTTGGCGGGGTTCTCGAACTGCCCAGGCATGAAGTATTTGCCAGGGTCGGTTGCTGCGATCTCCTTGGCTTTGGCGATGGCGCCGGGCATGCCCTTGGCGGCTTCGG
>CAYWOE010000121.1:0-4164 GCA_964459855.1 uncultured Synechococcus sp.
AGAGTCATCCTGTTGAGCTGCGGGCAGAACTTCATCAGTTCAAGCCTTTCTGTGGTGTTCCGACGATTTTTCTCGGTGGTGTAGCGAGACACACCGGGACAACGCTTTTCGGAAGCGGGAACGGACCGGCATTCGGTGCACTCAA
The DNA here is from genome assembly GCA_964459855.1 of uncultured Synechococcus sp. GTDB lineage: Bacteria > Cyanobacteriota > Cyanobacteriia > PCC-6307 > Cyanobiaceae > Synechococcus_C. The sequence goes on from CAYWOE010000121.1 coordinate 146, forward strand.
TCGTGACAACGATCCGGACGCCCTTGTTCTTGGCCATAAAGGACGTAGCGCCGCAGTTGCGAAGCGAAATGACAAACATCCACTTTACAGGTCCACCTCACCCCACTCCCAGCTTCCGCCAGTGGTTGTGAGTTCGTAGGATCACGCGCTGACTTCAAGCTCCCGATGCGGGTTTCTCTCTCCTGGCTGCAGGATCTGGTGCAGGTGAACGAACCCGCTGATCAACTGGGTGAACGCCTCTCGATGGCTGGATTCGAGGTTGAGGAGATGGACGATCTCTCGCTTCTTGCCCAGGGAGTTGTTGTGGGAGAGGTGTTGGCCTGCGATCCTCATCCCAACGCCGACAAGCTCAGTGTCTGCAGGGTGAATGTGGGTACGGACGATCATCTGCAGATCGTGTGCGGGGCGAAGAACGTGCGGGCTGGGATTCATGTTCCTGTCGCCACCGTCGGAGCGGTTCTTCCCGCGGTGAATCTCACCATCAAGGCGGGTGAACTCCGAGGTGTGAGCAGTGAGGGAATGATCTGCTCACTGTCAGAGCTCGGTCAGGCCAGTGATGTTGATGGCATCGCCATTCTCGAGGATCTGCTTGACGCCACGCCCTCACCCGGCGAGTCGGTTGCTGCGTCACTGGGTCTGGATGACACCGTTCTCGAGCTGGCCATCACAGCCAATCGTCCTGATGGGCTGTCCATGACAGGCATCGCCAGGGAAGTGGCTGCACTCACAGGCGCGACGCTGTCGCTGCCTGAAGCAAAGGCTCCTGCCAGCACCCATTCACTGGACACCGATCAGAAATCAGCGGTTGCCATGCAGGCCGGAGGTCTCTATGCCCTCACGGAGGTGAAGGGGGTCGCGGGCGCTTCACGATCACCCCAGTGGCTGCAGAGACGACTGACCCGGGCGGGTGTGAATCCTGTGAATGCCGTGGTCGACATCACCAACCTCGTGATGCTCGAGCAGGGTCAGCCACTGCATGCCTTTGATGCAGACGCTCTGGAAACGCTGTGTGGAGCAAAGATCAGCGCATCGGACTTCGGACTGCGTCAGGCGCATGAGCGGGAGATCTTCCGAGGTCTTGACGGCCGTGAGATCGAGCTGGATCAGCGTGTCCAGGTGGTGACATGCAGGGATCATGCAGTTGCAGTGGCCGGTGTGATGGGCAGCGCTGAAAGCGGAGTCACTGAGAGCACCCGCAGGATCTGGCTGGAGTCGGCCTTGTTCACCCCTGCCTCGGTACGCAACGGCAGCCGTGCAACGGGCCAGCGCACCGATGCCAGCAGCCGTTACGAAAAAGGTCTGCCCAGCGAAATCACTCTGCTTGCTGCAGGTCGTGCTCTTTCGCTGTTCAGCGAAATGCTGAATGCTGAGATCGGTGACACCTGGCTGTGTGCCGCTGATCAGGGAGATGAGCCCGTGGTGACTCTGCGCCGCAGCGCACTGCACCGACTGCTCGGCCGCCTTGAACCGTCGGATCGTGACGCCAGCCCCAGCTCACTTGCGGATGGGCAGGTCGAGGCCTGTCTCACAGCACTCGGCTGCGAGCTTTCCGCCTTTGAAGACGGATGGAAGGTCGTGGTCCCACCGTCGAGGCGAATGGACCTGCTGCGCGAGGTTGACCTGATCGAGGAGGTTGCTCGCCTGGTCGGTTTCGACCGTTTCCAGTCCCATCTGCCTGAACCCCTTCAACCGGGTCAACTGACGCTCATCCAGCAGGCTGAACGTCGACTGCGGCAGCGTCTCAGCGCTTCAGGACTTCAGGAGATCACCACCCTCTCCCTGACCGGTGCCGACGACAAGGATCCCAAGCGCATTGCCATCAGCAATCCCCTGCTGGCTGAGACCAGTCATCTGCGCACGGCTCTCTGGCAGGAGCACCTTCAGGTCTGCCAACGCAATCTGCAGGCTTCGCAACCAGGTTGCTGGCTGTTCGAGATCGGGCACGTCTTCCGTCCGGTTGGTGAAGCGATCGAGCAGGACGCCAGGCTTTCAGGAGTGATCTGCGGCGAACGCCGTCTCTCAACATGGCGGTCCAGCGGCAAGCCGAAACCCCTCAGCTACTACCAGGCGAGGGGGGTGCTTTCCACCGTTCTCAATTCCCTCGGTCTCTCAGCGCAGGATCGTCGTCTCAGTGACGACGATCGGCTGCATCCAGGACGTGCTGCCAGTGTCGTCGTGGAAGGTCGACCTCTCGGCAGTTTCGGGCAGCTGCATCCGGCCCTCTGTGAAAACCACGAGTTGCCTGCGGACACCTATCTCTTCGATCTCGATCTCGTACGTCTTCTTGAGGCAGCAACCCGCAGCAATCGCTGGAGCCCTCAGTTCAAGCCCTATTCCACCCTGCCCTCATCGGATCGTGATCTTGCCGTGATTGTTCCGCGCAGCCTGCCTGCCGGAGACCTGCTCCAGGCCATTCGCAAAGCTGGCAAACCACTGCTGGAGTCGGTCGACCTGATCGATCGTTTTGAAGGTGGCCAGCTCGGTTCCGATCAGTGCAGTCAGGCGTTCCGCCTGCGTTATCGCGGCAAGGACAGCACACTCACCGATGAACTGATTCAGCCCGTCCACGACAAGGTTCGCCAGGCACTGGTCAAACAGTTCCAGGTGGAGTTGCGCAGCTGAGCCTGGTCATCAAGACAAGACATTCCAGGTGTGAGGTCTGGGGGAAGAAATCCATCGGCTGCACCCGCTCAATCCGGTAGGGGCCTTTGTCTCCTGCCAGTTGCCTGAGATCCCTTGCCAGAGTTGCTGGGTCACAACTCAGATAGACGAGCTTCCCGGGTGGATGATCGAGCACCATCGCCAGGACGGCTGCATCAAGACCTTTGCGGGGTGGATCAACCACCAGCGCGTCATGGTTGGGCAGAAGTTCCCTCAGATGACGCGCGACGTCACCAGCCAGGAATCGTGTGGTCTTGATCCCGTTGCGCAAGGCATTGCGCTCGGCATGACGAATGGAGGCTGAGCTGAGCTCAAGCCCGGTGACCCTGTGGCCCGCGGCGGCAAGAGGCAGGGCGATCGTGCCGATGCCGCAGTAGGCGTCAATCAGTCGTTGAGGGGGGGCCGCTCGGGTGAGCCAGTCGCGGATCTGCTCCACGACGCGTTCGGCCCTTGGTGTGTTGACCTGGAAGAACGTTGTGGTCCCAAGTTCGAGAGAAAGATCGCAGAACCTCTCCTCGATCGCATCCTGACCCTGCAGACAGATGGTCCTCTCACCGAACACGGCATTGCTGCGTTTGGGCTGCAGGTTGAGCGTCACACCCTTCAGTTCCGGCCAGCGACGCATCCACTCCGCACTCAGGGCCCTGACGCCTTTGAGCGATTCGGTGGCGGAAATCAGGGTGATCAGGATCTCACCGGTGCGAATGCCGATTCGCAGCCCGAGGTGACGAAGACCCGGTTCACCCTGCAGGTCAGAATCCATCGGCCATCGTGTTGCTTCGAGATCCTGTTTGATCGGTGCGATCAAGGCATCCAGACGTGGATCGAGAACAGGGCAGTGGTTGAGATTGACGATGCGGTGGCTGCCCCGCCTGTAATAGCCGAGCCGAACCTTCGGACCATCACGACGAATCGGAATCAGGGCGCGATTTCTGTATCCGAGCGACTCCTGATCGGGACTCACCAGTGCATTCACATCCGGATCGAGCTGGCCGATGCGGCTGAGTGTGTTGGCCAGTCGTTCCTGTTTCCAGCTGTTCTGGGCTTCCACCGAAAGGTGCTGAAGGGAACAACCGCCGCAGTCGCTGGCAAGGATGCAGGGTGGGCGACGGGCATGGGGGGACGAGGCGATGGTGGCCACTCTGCGGGCCAGCCACATCCTGCGCTGACGCTGCTGAACCTTGACCTTGGCCTCTTCCCCCGGGAGCAACTGGGGGACCGTGATCACCCATCCGTTCCAGCGGGCCAGCCCCCGACCCTGCTGATCCAGATCCTCGCCAACAACATCGATGGTGAGTCCAGGATGCGGGGTTTCATTCATCGCTGTCATTGCAATGGCGTAACACCCCTCAGCTCCA
>CAYWOE010000122.1:0-4099 GCA_964459855.1 uncultured Synechococcus sp.
ATCTGGTTGGTGTGTCCCGCTTCCTGTATTCCGCCGATGGCGTTGCGTTCCTGGATGACCAGACACGCAGCTACTTCCCCTACTGGCAGAAGAAGAAGACCGCTGTCGTGGCTCTTCGTTCCGCCATCATTCTCGACGCTGCCGATGGGGAGATCTCCTCTGCCGGCATCATGAGGCAGCTGCCCGTTGACTTCCGCCTCAACGACAACGGCAGCTCCGATGGTGCTCAGAACGTCTGCAAGGACGGTCTTGATGAGCCCCAGTCCACTTCACTGCTGTCCTGGTACGTGTTCCTTCCCGCTTGCGTTCAGGCCAACCAGATCCTCCCCGCTGAGCCAGCACCTGCTGCTGCTCCTGTCCGCGGTCTCTGGTGATCATCGGGAACCCTCACCGGTTCTATCAATGATTTCTTGCCAAGCCCCGGCATCGCCGGGGCTTTTTTCATGGGAGAGCGCTCAGGCCAGTCGGCCTTCGATTCGCCAGTGACGAAGACTCTGGGGGAGATGTCTGCCGCGTTGTCGCAGCAGCTCTTGTCGCAGATCAGACACGGTGGTCTCACTGTCAGCACCGGTCGCTTCAAGAGCCCTGCGATAGGGGCGGTCATCTCCAAGCCACCGCTCGATCAGGCTCGGTTCAATGGACAGCTTCAGTGACTCCTGCCAGCTGCTCTGGCGGGTCACCCAGCCGCAACGTTCCAGATGGGCCAGGAAAGTCCGCCGCTGTTGATCCTGACTCAGCCAGGTGGATTCCTGTTCAGCCAGTTGCCGCAGTGATGGGCTCGGTTGGCGGTCCTGTCTGCCGCTCATGAGCAGCTCCAGCACTCCCCCAGCCGGTCCGAGCTGCGGTTCACTCAACAACAGCCTCAGCTGAGCGCCGCTGCTGGAGCGGGAGCTCACCTTCAACCAGAACCGCTCAAGGTCGGAGTTGTTGAGATCCTCCTGGTTCAGGCGACCTCCCACCACTTCGAATCTGTGGTTCGGGTTCATTCGCTCAAGTTCATCGACATCTGCAAGAACGGCTGGTTGATGGAGTGGATCCAGCAGTTGCAGCTGTGCTTCCAGCCTTAACTGTTCCCTGGAGGATGAGCAGAGAATCGTGAGGCCTCCCTCGGCCACGGCTCCAAGAGGATCAAGTGACCACAGCAGCGACCGACCGCCGAGCATCAGCACACGGTCCGTGCGTTGCCAGCACATGTCGCACCACAGCCTTTCTCGTAGCTCCTGCAGACGTTCGCCATCCACCGAGAGTTGACGCTGCAGCCAACGCTCGAGCTCGGGTTGTTCCGGTCCGCTGCTCACCAACAGAGGATGTTCATCGACCGCCTCGGCTGATGCCGCCAGCTGTGCTGCGCGCCGTTCCAGCATGCGCTCGCGGCGTTCTCCCTCCCACCCCTGTCGACTCGGTGACCAGAACGCCTCACCCTGCAGAGCGCTGGGAAGATACTGCTGCGCCACCCAGTGTTCGCGAAAGGCATGGGGATAGCGATAGCCCTTGCCGTCGCCGAAGGCATCACCATCACGGTTGGCATCGCGAAGGTGAGGCGGCACCTCCTGCCGCTGCGCTTCACGCACGTGGCGCAGCGCCTCGAACATGCCGCTGGTGCTGTTGCTTTTTTCGGTGCAGGCCAGATAAAGCGCTGCCTGGGACAGTGGATACAGCCCTTCCGGGAGGCCGATGCGCTCGAAGGCCGCGGCGCAGGCTTCGACCACCACCACCGCCTGGGGATCGGCAAGGCCCACGTCCTCGCCGGCAGAGATCAGCATCCGACGAAAGATGAAGCGAGGGTTTTCCCCGGCCTCGATCATCCGCGCCAGCCAGAACAGCGCGGCGTCGGCGTCCGAGCCGCGCAGGGATTTGATGAACGCGCTGATCGTGTCGAAGTGCGCATCTCCCTGCTTGTCGTAGAGCACAGCGCGTTGCTGAATGGATTCCTCAGCGATGTCGAGGCTGATCTCGATCACGCCCTTGTGGTTCTCCGGTGTGCTTTCCACGGCGAGTTCGAGCGCATTGAGGAGGCTGCGCGCGTCACCTCCCGCCACATCAACGAGATGGGACGAGGCTTCCTCGCTGATCTCCACCCTGCGATCGCCGTAGCCGCGCTCTCTGTCTTGAAGGGCCGTCTGCAGCAGGCGACTGAGGTCTTCCTGCCCAAGGCTCTGCAGTCGGAACAGCCTGGAGCGACTGACCAGCGCCTTGTTGACTTCGAAAAACGGGTTTTCTGTGGTGGCCCCGATCAGGGTGAGTGTGCCGTTCTCCACCCATGGCAGCAATGCATCCTGCTGGGCACTGTTGAAGCGATGCACCTCATCGATGAACAGGATGGTGCGCAGACCGTGGCGATCGAGTCGGCGAGAGGCCTCGGCAACTTCGCAGCGCAGGTCTTTGACACCCGCCAGCACCGCATTGAGAGAACTGAAATGGGCCTTGGTGTGATTGGCGATGATCCGCGCCAGGGTTGTCTTGCCGACACCGGGTGGGCCATGCAGAATCAGATTTCCCACCCGATCGGCTGCGATGGCCCGGCGCAGCAGACGACCTTCGGCCAGGATCGCTCCCTGACCGACGAATTCATCGAGATTGCGTGGCCGCAGACGATCCGCCAGCGGTGCCTGACGCCGCCGCATCGTCTCTCCGTGATGACTGAACAGATCCTGTTCCAGAGGTCCGCTCACGGCATCGATTCCCGCTCAGAAGATTCTTGCTCAGCTTGAGCCTTTGACATCATCAACGCGGGCATAATGCGCCCGTCCGAGTCTTGCCCGTGCGTCTGTCCCGTTCTGTCATTCCTCTGGCACTGGTGAGCGTCATGCTCAGCGCCTGCGGGGATGGAGGGGGTGCTCAGAGGCCCCTGCCCGAGGTGCAGAAGGCGGCTGTGGAGGAGGCCTCCTTCACTGACAGCATCGACACGGTGAGCACGCTCGAGGCCGGCGACCTTGTTCAGCTTGCAGCTCAGGCGAGCGGTCGCATTCTGGAACTCAAGATCAGTCAGGGAGATCAGGTGACCGCTGGTCAGCTGCTTTTGAGTCTTGACCAGGCTCAGGAGCGGGCAAAACTGGCCGGACTCAAAGCCAGGGAACAAAAAGACCTGCTTGAGCTCAAACGTTATGAATTTCTGGTTCCCCTGGGAGCGGCCGAAGCCTCTGAACGGGATCAGAGACGTGCGGTCTACATCGCCTCCAGGGAGGAGGTCAAGGCTCAGGAAGCCACGCTGGCTTACAGCAACCTTCGCTCTCCGATCGCAGGCACTGTGTCGGATGTCTCGGTTCAGGTCGGCGATGTGGTGAGTCAGGGCGATCCATTCACGAAGCTGATCCGCAACAACACCCTCGAGGCCAGGGTTGAGGTTCCCTCAACGTATGCCGATCGCATTCGGCTGGGGCTGCCGGTTTTGCTCAGCTTTCCAGGGCAGGATCAGGTTCTGGCCAGCAGCGCGGTGACTTCGATCGACCCGGGGATCAACTCCGGAACGCAGTCGCTGCTGGTGATTGCGCAATTCCCCAATCCCACCGGTCAGCTGCGGAACGGTCAGCGGCTGCGCACCAGGATTCAGCTTGAGTCGCGTGAGGAGCCTTCGGTGCCTTTCGCTGCTGTGACCCAGACCTCCGGGCAGAGCTTCGTGTTTCGCCTGGGCACTTTCAAGGAGCTGCAGGCGCAGCCGGGTCAAGCGGATCTCGATCGGATCAGCAAGGGAATCGATCGTGGCGTCATTCCCTCCACAAGCCTTTTCGCTCTGCAGACACCTGTGCAGCTCGGCTCACTGCAGAACAACCGCTACCCCGTCATCAGGGGCCTGAAGGTGGGTCAGAACGTGATCACCAGCAATCTGCTGAGCCTGCGTCACGGGGTGCCCGTGAAGGTGAAGAACTGAGCGACTGAGTCATGTCCGCATCCAATAACTTCATCACCAGACCGGTCCTCACAACGGTCTGCAGCATCCTGATCGTGATTGTGGGGTTGATTGCGATTCCGATTCTCCCGATTGAGAATCTCCCGGATATCGCCCCCCCCACCGTCAAGGTCAGAGCGACTTACAACGGGGCTGACGCTGTTTCCGTTGAGCAGGGCGTCACCAGTGTTCTTGAGCAGCAGATCAATGGCG
>CAYWOE010000123.1:0-4093 GCA_964459855.1 uncultured Synechococcus sp.
GGCTCCCTGAACAGAAGCTCGAGCAGGCTGAATTCGGTGTAGGTGAGGGAAATGCGCTCGCTGCCTCGTGTCACCTGTCGGCGATTGGTGTCAACAACGAGATCACCGACACGAACAACTCCCTGCCCGGTTGGCAGTTCCCGTGGTTCAGCTGTCGCAGAACCACGCCCGACGCGACGGAGAATCGTGGCGATCCTCGCCTCAAGCTCCTTGGGGCTGAAGGGCTTCGGGAGGTAATCGTCAGCGCCGAGATCCAATCCAGCAACCCTTTCGGAAATGGCCTCCAGTGCTGAGAGGAAAATGATCGGTACGCAGGATTCGGCGCGTAAACGTCGACAGACAGCGAAGCCGTCGAGCTTCGGAAGCATCACGTCGAGAACGACGAGGTCAGGCGACTCGCGGTGAAAGACCTCGAGAGCCTCCTCACCGTCTTCCGCACAGACAACGCGGTAGCCGGCAAGCTGCAGACGCATCACCAGAACCCGGCGCACCGCCGGCTCATCGTCCACGACCAGCAGCGTGGCTTTGACGGACTCTGGAGCTCCCATCAGAGACCCATCGCCATCAACAATGTGGGATGGGCCTTCGGGCATACACTCCATTAAGTAAGAATTGCAACCCTACCTCTCGACGTGAACGGATCGAGCTCTCGGATCCAAACCGGGAACAGGTTTTGGCTTCTTTTAAGAATTGAGGCAGTCTCGAATGAATGGTTTCAGGGCCAGCGGGCACTGGCATAACGATTCCATTGCTGCTCTGCCTCCTGCACCGCCTGATCACTGCTGATCTGACCCAGCATCGCCCGCTGCAACTGGGTGTAGATGATGCTCTGCAGGCGCTTCACCCCAGGTGTCGCCGGCACGAGAACCCTGGCAGTTTTCAACGTTTCTGCGGATAACAGTCGAGCGTCACGGATCTGAGCTTCGGAAGGATCGGATGGCTGCTCTGCCTCCAGCTCAGCTCGAACTACGGCCAACGCCTCGAGGGAGGAAGGCAGCACTCTCGCCTCGCGGGCAAAACGGGCCTGATTGGCGCCATTGGTCAGAAACAGAGCCAGGTCCACAGCTGCTTCAGCCTGATGACTCTGCCGAGGCACCGCGAGCGTCATCAGGGCCACATTGGCCGTGCCATCAGGACCGGTTAGCGGTGGCTCAGGCGACGTGACTGCGGCAATACCTGGGGCATTGGTCTGAATGCTGCGCAGGAACTCGGCACCGCTTGCGAGCAGTGCAAGTTCTCCGCTCTGGTAAAGCTCGATGGCACGCCGCTGCCCCTGACTCACCACTTCGCGAGGCAACAGACCTTCCCGATAGAGATCGGTCCAGAAGGCAAAAGCCCTGCGACCGGCCGGTGTATTGAAAGCGGCTCTCTGACGTGCATCCAGAAGCTTCACGCCCATCTGCACGAACGATTCCAGAAGCTCCGCGGAATCGTCTGGAACAACGGTGACGAAGAGACCATAACGACCAGTTCGCTCACGGATGCTGCGTGCATACGCCGGCACTTCATCCCAGCGACTCGGCACCTTGGAGATCCCGGCGCGACGCAGCAAATCGGCATTCACCAGGCTCAAGCGGACCGTCAGATACCAGGGGATGGCGATCTGACCAGCTTCAGGATCCCTTGCCGCAAGCCAGACCGATGGCAGGTAATCGTGCTGTGCACCGGGCGGCAGCAACGGAGTGAGATCTGTGAGGCCCCCCTTGCTGGCCAGGTTGGCGGCGAATGGGGGATTGAGATTGACCACATCAGGCGCTGTGCGTGCAAACACGGCCGCCAGCAGCTTGCGCTCCACAGACCCCCAGGGAAGATCCGTCCAGCGCGCCGGAGACGCTGGATGGAGCCTGTCCCACTCCCCGAGCACGTCATCCATGTAGGGATTGAACTTCGGTGCGAGCTGCAGGGTCCAGAGCTGCAGAGTTCCCCCAGGGCCCGTCGGCTGACGACAGCCCCAGATGACCACTGCCAGAGCGGAACAAGCCAGACCGGCCAGAAGCCGTCGCCGTCGCAGAGAGAACTTCATGCAGGGGCTCGACGTCGCCACAGAAGCAGCTGCCAGGATCCAACCAACGGCGCCAGCAATCCAGTGATCAGAGCCTGAGCCAGGGTGGTCTGCAACGCCCAGGACTGCATCAGCCCTTCAGTTGCTCCCAGCAGCAGCCACTGGATCCACACCGACAAACCCAGGATCAGCGAGCCGATCCAGGCAAGCAGGCCGAGATTGAGACTGCGCTGAATCGGCGGGCCACGACGCCCAATACGCCCCCACCACCAACCCATCAGGACAAGAGCGGGCACCTGGGTGACATCCCCCAGGCTGAGACCATCCAGAACGAGGCCAATCGCCGCTCCAGAGATCGCACCCGCGAGCGGTCCATCAACCAGCGACCAGGGGAGCAACCAGAGAACCGCCCAGCTCGGGGGGACACCGTCGAGGTTGAGCCAGGCCGGTGAAGCCAACTGAAGGATCGGGACCAGCAGAGCGGATGCCACACAGATCGGTTGACGGTGCAGGCGTGTCATCCCTCAGCGCACCTTCACCTGAACCCAGTCGATGGCGTCAGGAGGAGCGATCAGCTGCACGATGGCGGTTGGAGCAGGCACTGCTCTGGCGTTGAGCGACTGAACCACTGCAACAGGAAGGTTGGGAGGAAGCAGAGTGCTCGCCGGCGAGGTGCTGACCAGATCGCCAGGGCGCACCTGGATGTCCTTGTCGAGAAACTGCAACTGCGGCCGAGCGGTGCCAAGGCCCACCAGCAACCCATGCTGCTGCGTACGCGGCAACCAGACACCGATGCGACTGCCTGGCGCTGTCAGCAGACGAACGCGACTGGTGGCGGGTGTCACGCTCTGCACCCTGCCAACCAGACCTCCTGGACCGATGACGGCGTCATCCTTGGCCACACCATCCACGGTCCCTCTGCCTAACAGCAACTGCTGCCACCAGCCCGCTGCTGTCCGTGAGATCACTGCAGCCTGAAGCCAGTCGCCGGACGACTGCTGATCGAGCTCCAGAAGCCCCCGCAGGCGGTCATTGTCCTGCTCCAGCAGCTCAATGCGAGACATCTGCTCCTGCTGCTGGGCAGTTGCAATCCACTCGCGCTGGGCGGAACCCGGCCAGAAGGGTCGACTCAGCAATGCAAAGGCATCGGCGAATCCAGCCCCCTTGCTCAGTCGCACCAACCCAAGGGCCAGCAATAACGCCAACCAGGGCCACAACCGCTGAACTGAGCGCAGCCTTGACCCCTGAGGCCACTGGGAGGAACCCATGGCGATCAGAGAGCGGCAGCGGAGCGAACAAATTCAGGTGTGTCCAGCACTCTCTGCAGCCGTTTGTAATCCTCGAGAACCTGACCACAACCTTTCACCACGCAAAGGAGCGGCTCCTCTGCGATGTGGGTGAAGATTCCGGTTTCATGGCTGATCAGATCGCTGATGCCACGGACGAGTGCTCCGCCGCCAGCCAGCATGATGCCGCGATCAACAATGTCGGCCGCCAGCTCCGGCGGAGTGCGCTCGAGTGTGCGCTTCACCGCCTCAACAATCACATTCAGAGGCTCGGCAATCGCCTCGCGCAGATCACCAGCCTGGAGCTGAATGGTTCTGGGCAGACCAGACAGAAGGTGAAGACCGCGCACATCCATCACCGCCTGATCGAATTCGTCGTCTGGGAAAGCGGAACCGATGCGGATCTTGATTTCCTCAGCGGTGCGTTCACCAACCACCAGGTTGTGAACCTTTTTCAGATAAACCCCGATGGAATCGCTGATTTCATCACCGGCAACGCGTACAGACTCGCTGAGCACGGTGCCACCCAAACTGAGCACCGCCACTTCGGTGGTGCCGCCGCCGATGTCGACAATCATTGTGCCAACAGGCTCAGTCACGGGCAGACCTGCACCGATCGCCGCGGCAACGGGCTCGTCAATCAGATGAACCTCGCGTGCACCGGCAAGACCGGCTTCTCGCACAGCCCGGCGCTCAACACCTGTGACCCCGCTGGGAATACCGACAACAAGACGAGGCGCCACGATTCCACGGCCTTCATTGCCTTTCTGAATGAAGGTTTTGAGCATCTGCTCGGCCGCATCGA
>CAYWOE010000124.1:0-4044 GCA_964459855.1 uncultured Synechococcus sp.
GCCGCTCAGCTGTTTGACAGCGAGGACGCGATGGTGCGCATCGACATGAGTGAGTACATGGAGAAGCACACCGTGAGTCGTCTGATCGGTGCGCCTCCAGGCTATGTCGGTTATGAGGCCGGCGGTCAGCTCACCGAAGCGGTGCGTCGTCGGCCCTATGCCGTGATCCTGTTCGACGAGGTGGAGAAGGCTCACCCCGATGTGTTCAATGTGATGCTGCAGATCCTTGATGACGGTCGGGTCACTGACGGGCAGGGCCGGACCGTTGACTTCACCAATGCCGTATTGATCCTCACCAGCAACATCGGCAGCCAGTCGATCCTCGACCTCGGTGGCGATGACGGGCAGCACGACGAAATGGAACGGCGCGTGAATGAAGCGCTGCGAGGCCATTTCCGGCCTGAATTTCTCAACCGGCTGGACGATCAGATCATCTTCCACAGCCTGCGCAAAGACGAACTGCGCCGGATCGTGAGCCTCCAGGTGGAACGTCTGCGCAAACGTCTCACCGAGCGCAAGCTCAGTCTGAGCGTCAGCGATAACGCCACCGACTGGCTTGCCGATGCCGGCTACGACCCGGTGTATGGCGCCCGTCCGCTGAAGCGTGCCATCCAGCGTGAACTGGAAACACCGATCGCCAAGGCCATCCTGGCCGGACGTTACGGCGACGGCGATGACGTGAGCGTGGATGTGCAGCCGGCAGGCGGCAACGAAGAGCTGCTGAAACTGGTGCTGCGCTGATCTCCGCGCTGGTTATCGGTGCGCAGTGTCGAACCACTCAGGCAGTGCCTCATAACAGGCCCCGTTGGCCCGGTTCTCCCGGGCCTCAACCTTCCAGCAGCAGCTGCGACCTCCATCACGCTCCTGCAGCAGGGTGTTGGCCCAGCCCCAGACGAGCTGGGCGGTGGACTCCATCCCGACGTTGTTCATCACGCGCAGATCCAGCGCACCCTGTTCATGCAGGATCTGCCACTGATCCATCAACGGATCGTCGGCATTGACCAGAAACGTGTGGTCGAACTGACGTCTGAGCTGCTCTTCCAGAGGTCGGAGACTGGAGAAGTCCACCACAAAACCACAACTGTCCAGCTGTGTTGCAACGAACCAGACAGTGAAGCTGCGGCTGTAGCCGTGAACGAAACGGCAATGCCCGGGATGCCGCCACTGCCTGTGGCAACAGGGATACCCCTCGAAGTGCTTGCTGCAGGTGTGACCGGCGGGGGGCAGAGGCATCGGGCGGATGGAGGGGACGGCACTGCGGCAGGATTCCTCCTGTCTACATCTGCAGCTAGCGCAGAACGATGCAGCCCCTCACCTCAGCATTCATTGATCAACTCCGTTTCAATGATGCGGGCCTGATCCCTGCCATCGCACAGGACTGGCTGGATGGAGCAGTGTTGATGGTGGCGTGGATGAACAGACGCTCCATCGAACTGACATTGAGCACAGGAGAAGTGCATTACTGGAGCCGCTCACGCAAGGAGCTTTGGCACAAGGGAGCCACCAGCGGGCATACCCAGAAAGTGAGAAGCATCCGCTACGACTGTGATGCGGATGTGATCCTCGTGTCGATCGAACAGACAGGCGATGTGGCTTGCCACACCGGAGCTCGCAGCTGCTTCTACGAAGACAGTGATCAACGCGCCCCGGGGGGGCCTGAGTCGCTGGCACCACCGGCTGACGCCTGCACCGAGTTGATGCGCGTGATCGAGCAGCGGCGGGATCAGCCTGAGGAGGGCAGCTACACCAACAAATTGCTCACGGGCGGTGACAACAGCATTCTCAAGAAAATCGGTGAGGAGAGTGCGGAATTCGTGATGGCCTGCAAGGACGGCAACGCTGAGGAGATTGCAGGCGAAGCCGCCGACATTCTGTTTCATCTGCAGGTCGCCCTCGCCCACCACGGTGTGAGCTGGCGTCAGGTGCAGGAGGTGCTTGCAGCCCGTCGCGGGGCACCGCGCAGGCATTGATCAGGGGGTGCAGGGAGACTCGGAACTGATCACCACCTCATCCCCGAGCTGCACGGTTTCGAGCAGGTCCGCCATCACCTGTCGATCGACATTGATGCAGCCACCGGTGACCGCCTGACCCACCCTGCTGGCATCGTTGGTGCCGTGAATGGCGAAGCTGTACCAGCGGAAAGTGCCGTCATAGGTGTTGAAGCGAAAGGGCTGTGGCGTTGCAGGCACAGGCTCCAGGCTGATGTAGCCGAGCCCGTATTCGCCCGTTTCACCATCGCCCTTGAAGTCAATGGAACTCATGTTGCGAAAGAGATTCTCACGCAGATAGGCCTCGCTCTTCCCCGACTCCTTCACCAGAGCGGAATCCATCAGGAAACGATCCTCACTGAGAACTGCATTGACGCGGAAGGTGCCAAGCGGGGTCCAGCCCTCCTCGAATGTTGAGCCGGCGCAGGCGATGCCGTTGCGGCCATATCCCACCTTGAAGCGAACGGTTTCACCCTTCTGATTCAGTTCCCCCCTGCTCTCGGAAGGCTGGACTCCATCCAGCTGAATCCGGATGCTGTCCCTGGCGGCGCTGCCTTGCCCGGAGAGAAGTCCGGACGAACCACAACCTCCAGCCGCCATGAGCGCGACGGCCAGCAGCGGTGCCCGTCTCAGGCTCACCGCACGCAGCAGCGTTGCAATCCTCAAGGCCGGCAATCGTTCACTGGGGAAAGCATGCCGAGTTTTCCCCGGCCTGTCAGAAGCTGGCAGCATGAGCTGGTGACTCGGTCACCTGCCATCAGCAGGACCGAGCTGGAGAGGCTGGCCGAAGCGCGTGGGCTGATCACGCAACCACTCCAGGGTGCGTCGGTCGCCATCGGATGGCTCAAGAACCGGGGACGCTCCCTGAACGGGAGAAAGGGCATCGGCCGGATCATCGCTGTGCCCCCAGAGACCGAAGGCGTGGCCGAGCTCATGCAGCGCGGTGGCCTGCAGGGACTGAGCGCGCAGCTCCGGTGACACCAGCACCTTCACACCGGGTTCCAGTCGCCAGACCTCATCGCGACGGACTTCCAGCAGCTGCAGCACGGCACGTCCATTACTGGCACGCCATCCCCCGGACAGCTGCCGCAGGGGGGGGCGTCGGCGTTCAACGCGGATATGGGCACGGCTGGGATCACTCACTCGTGTGATCGGCAGCAGCGGCATCCAGTGATTCAGGGCTGCATCAACGGCGCTCAGCCAGCGTTGCTCCCATCGATCCGCAATCTCACCAGACGCTGGCTCGACCCAGACACACCATTGCGGCAGGGATGGAATCCCGAAAGCCGTTGTTGCCAGACGGGCCCCGTAGCCAGGGGCGATCTCGGCAGCCACTCCAGCGAATGGCTGACCCTCCAGCGGACGGACCTGCTGAACCGGTGGACAGGGGTCATCAAGCATCGGCCAAGTGATTCATGCAGCGGAAAGACCAACACCACGGGCCATCAGTGTGGCCAGCATCGGAACCAGGGCAAAGCCCACCAGCTCCACATTGATGATCCAGCCCAGCCTCGAGGCCAACGACTCGCCCACCTTGGGCAACTCACCCTTGCGCAGTGGAATCGCCCAGAGGATGTAGGTGACTGTGGGATAGAGAGACAGTCCACCGACGCTCAGATACAGACCCACCTTCCACCAGAACAGGGGATTCTCCGTGTAGAAGTCGCTGCCCTGGCCGAAGTAGAGAACCCGCAGAATCCCCGTGATCAGCAGAGCCAGAGCCGCGATGCCGTAGACGATGTCGGTGATCACCATCGCAGTTGCAGTCCTGCGATCCGGATCAGGTCGAATCAGCCGTCGCTCCACAACCAGTGCCGCGAAGCAGAGCATGAAGCTCAGGTAATGGATGTAGGCCACCCCGGCACTCTTGACAATCTCCGGAGTCAGCGCGGCGGCCAGCAACATGAGAGCAGAACATTTGTTGCTGGCGACAGTAGCGGTTGAAAGGAAAGCATCGCCGCTTTCAGGCGACCGATGTGCACAATTAATTCAATGCAAATGTGAAGCGAAACGAATCACACTGTGAACAAAACTTGAATTCCGAACAAATTCAAAA
>CAYWOE010000125.1:0-3962 GCA_964459855.1 uncultured Synechococcus sp.
GCTTCGAAGAAGTCAGTGCTGACGCGACGCTGGATCACATCGGCTTGCATCTTCTCGTAGGTCTCAGCATCGATGGGCTCAAACGGCAGTCGGGGGAATGTCGCGTTGGCATCGAAACGCGCCAGCAAGGCAGCTGAGATGTACCCCTCACCCCGATCAATGCAGCCGTGCAATGCATCGGCGAGGGCCTCGATTTCATGCTCACGGAATTCGATTGTTGCCGAGGTGTTGTGAGCTGTGTAGTGGGTCTGAACCTGCATGTAGAAATCGAACTGGGCCATCGCCGAGAAGGCGTTGATATCCACCGCATCGGCACCAGGCAGATTCGCCCAGCTCACTTCGGTTGGGATTTCGACAAGCCACTCCGTGCAGCGTGGATCGAACGGATCATCCAGCAGGCGACCCTGTTCATCTTTGTCTGACTGGGACGGCACCACCGTGTAGCCGTAATCCATGCAGGCCATCGCCACAGGATCGTTCTTGCCGAAGGTGATGCGGCGGATGAACCGCTGAGCTTTGGGAGGATGCCAGCCAGGAGCTGCTCCGGTGAGCAGACTCTTCGTTCCTGCCGGCTGCACCGTGGTGCAGCGGTTCGGACGACGAAGGCCCTGGCGGTCGCAGTACTCCCAGACAGCCTCGTTCACCGTTGCTTTCCAGCGGCTGAGGTATTCAGCTTCCTGTCGCTTGAATTCACGACCTTGCTCAGTGTCAGGACGTCCGGCTTCCCACCACTTCAGCCAGGGTGTTCCGAAGGCGTGCACGAAGAAGTCGAACAGGCCTGTGAAACTCACGCCAACGATTGGATCCCAGTCGCGACTCTGGCGGTAGCGCTCAACCTCGAACTGATGGTTCAACAGGCATGCAACCGAGAGAGCACCCGCTCTGAAGGCATCACGCTGCCCCTCGTCATCGCTTGGGTCGATCTGGTTGAGATGAACCTCCGCAAGGTTGCAGTGGAAATCAGCCCCGAGAATTTCTCCGCAGGGGTTGAGTCCGTAGCGTCCGAGACGATGTTCGAGTTCATCCTCAGCGATCGGGCCGTGATTCAGGTTCAGCCAGCGACCGGCTTCCTCCTTGCCCTGATCACAGTAGATGTCGATGAATTCTCGACGTAGCTCGGGTGTTGAGAGCAGATCGGCGTTGGATCGAGCGATCGCCTCAGGCGCAAACTGGATGGCTCCCTCACCGCTGTGAAACTGACGGGTCACAGCATCCAGCAGCACTTCGCGGCTTGGGCGGGTGTGGTACACGCGGGTGTGATTGGCCATGCGCAGAGCGTCACGCTCCGGGTCAATGCGCCAGTTGCCATCCGCATCCTGCTGCCAGAGGTTGTCCTTGGCGCCGGCTGCGCTTGTGTCATTGGATGCGAACTGACGCATCCCCGCGCTGCGGCGGATGTTGCCGGCAACGATCGTGACGGCAGCCTCATCAATCAGCAGACAACACTCCACGGAGGTCAGTCTGCGTCCAACGGCCTTGCCCAGAAGGCGGGCGACACGTCCGTAGAGATCCTTCAGTTTCACAGGATTGGCCATGCCACCGAAACCTTTGAGGGTCTCGCCCACCGGCCGCACGTCAGAAAGGTCCACCTCCACCCGGACGGTGCGGCCTGCGAAGCGCTCATCACTGCTGAGATTGAGCAGCAGCTGGTAACTGTCGACCCAGCCGCGACGTGTGTCACCCACGCGGATCGAGACCGTGTCGCCGTTGATGCTGTGAGTGGTGGTTTCCTGACGTTCACCTGCAGGAGTGACACCGATATCGGTGACCTTGACCACGTCGATCGCATTGGTGACCACCGGCAGCCGGTCAATCAGATGCGGCTCGATGATGGCGCCTGTTCCGCAACCCATCATCGCCAGGTCCATCATCAGACCGAAGGCTTCCCAGTCGATCAGATTGGTGGATGTGCAGTTGTAGGAGCCTGAGAAGTTCTCCTGGCGCTCGATCCAGGGTGTGCCGCCGATCCACAACCAGCGCCCTGAGGGCAGTGCCTTCTTCTCGGCCTGCATGCGCGCCAGCAGTGACACCTCTTCATCGGTCAGTTTTCCGAGCTTCTGAAGACCGCTGAGATTGCGAGAACCGACCTCGCTCCAGCTTTCCCGTCCTGCGATGCTGCGACGGCTGTAGGTCCGATAGAAGACGGGGTTTGCGGCGGGTGCTGTGGCGGGGAAGTCGCCATTGCTGGAGACGGTTGCAGCGATGTCCGTGGTGTCACTGCGGCTTGGAGACAGGGTCACGTGGTCAGACGGGTCAGTCCAGGCACACTAACGCCAGCAATGGGGTTAACAAGTGGTTGGTGGCACTATCAGCAGTGTCGCTGGCCAACACGGCTGGGCGGCTGCCACCATTTCGTCCATCCAGCGTGAGCAGGCTCATGGTTCGTTCTCAGCGCCTGGCGCGACCCCTGTTCACGCGTTTGGCGCGGTCTCTGCTGGTTGGGCTTTCGGCACTCGCGTTGAGCCTTGCCCCTGTGCTGTTTGAGCTGTCAGCGGGCGAAGCTGCGCAGGCCCAGTCCAATGCGGGCCTGATCCCCATCGAAGAGCAGCCGTTCTATCCACAGCTGGTCCGGTCTTCGGAAATGTGGAGTGATGTGGTGCTCGATCAGGTCGTGGGCGACAGTCCCCGGACCACTCTGCTGAACTTTTACGCCGTGATGGCCGATGTCGGTCTGCGTGCTGATCGCCTCGGTCATGGATTCCCCAGCCAGATCGTGTCACGACAGGAACAGATTGATGACACGAATCTGTTGTTCGGTCTGGCAGTCAAGGCACTGGATGCCAGCTCGATTCCCAGGAGCGTCCGCGCTGACATGGCTGATGAAGCTGCGATCCAGCTCAAGCATGTGCTCGATTACGTGCTCACCCACAGCCGTCAGCCGATTGATGTTCCGGATGTGGAGGGGATGAAACAGCTCAATGATCGACGTTCAACCCCGACGAATTCATGGCGCATTCCTGGAACGGCAGTCACGCTCACCTCGGATCTTGATGGTGATCCGGAAAATGAAAGCTTTTATTTCTCTGCATCAACAGTGTCGTCGATCCGTTCGATGTACGACGAGATCAGAGCCCTCCCAGAGATTCAACAACCGTTTGCCACACCACGGTTTTACTCGGACTTCATCTACACCCCCGGTTATCTGGTGCCTCCCGGCTGGTATCTGGCTCTTCCCAGAAGCTGGCGTGGATTGTTCGAATGGCCGATCGGTGATCAGACACTGTTTCAGGTGCTGTGCGCAGCACTGTTGATTGGTGTTTACGGGTTCATTTACCTGCGCCTGCTGCGGATGTTGTTCAGCACATATCGATCCAGTGCCCGGCGCCTGGACAACGATCGCTTGATCTTTCAACTGGATTCACTGGCCTGGAAGCGGGTGTTGATCGTGTTGCCGGCGCTGCCTCTCACCTATGTGACCGAACAGCTGATCGATAACTTCCTCAATTTCACCGGCCTGCCACTGGTGGTGGTCATCTACTCCTTCTATGTGATCTGGTACTTCTCAGCATCGGTTCTCGTCTTCTATCTGTTTGAGGCGGTCGGCCGAAGCGGTTCCGAATTCCTGGCGCGGGTGCGTGGTGGAGAGTCTCCGATTCAGTTGCGTCGGATCACCAGTCTGGTGATGCCGATCAGCCGAGCGCTCGGTGCCCTGGTGTCGGTGGTGCTGATTTATCGACTGCTGCTGTTGCTGGGGCTCCCCTCAAGCACCGTGCTCGCCTTCTCCGCCGTTCCCGGTCTCGCCATTGGCCTTGGCGCCTCGAAGCTGCTTGGCAACTTGTTCGCGGGTCTGTCGATTCAGACCGATCGCCCGCTGAGGGTCGGTGAATTCTGTGAAGTGGGCGGCAATCTCGGATTTGTCACCAAGATCGGTTTGCGTTCGATGGAATTGCAAACCCTGGAAAGCCGCGTGACGATCCCCAATTCCGTTGCCGATGAAGCCACGATCGTCAACTACTCCAGAC
>CAYWOE010000126.1:0-3872 GCA_964459855.1 uncultured Synechococcus sp.
GCCGGCTGGCTGGCGCACTGGCGTGAACAGCTCGGCGCCAACCGGATCTTCCGTCCATCCCAGATCTACACGGGCAGTGATCTGCGCCAATGGACTCCACTGGAGGCCCGGGTTCCAACCATCACCCCTTAAGTTACATTCATCACACCTTGGCTCATGGTGACTTTCCTCGCCACCAGCGCACCGGCTCTGGTCAGTCCAGGACTGGATCTTGAACGAAGTTTCAGTCAGGCTCTCGAGGGGCTCGGTCTCTCCGAGCAGGCAGCCCGTCTGATCTGGCTGCCGTTCCCCATGCTGCTTGTGCTGGTGACGGCAGTGGTCGGTGTTCTCGTCACAGTGTGGCTCGAACGCAAGATTTCAGCAGCCGTTCAGCAACGCATCGGCCCTGAATATGCAGGAGCCCTGGGCGTGCTGCAGCCACTGGCTGATGGCCTCAAGCTTCTGGTGAAGGAAGACATCATTCCGGCGCGAGCCGACAGCCTGCTCTTCACCCTCGGCCCTGTTCTGGTGGTCGTTCCGGTGATCCTCTCCTGGTTGATCGTCCCCTTTGGCCAGAATCTGCTGATCAGCAATGTGGGAGTCGGAATCTTTCTCTGGATTTCCCTCAGCAGCGTTCAGCCGATCGGTTTGTTGATGAGTGGTTATGCCTCAAACAACAAATACTCTCTGCTCGGAGGCCTGAGGGCGGCAGCACAGTCGATCAGCTATGAGATCCCACTCGCGCTCGCCGTGCTTGCGGTGGTGATGATGAGCAACTCTCTCAGCACCGTCGACATCGTTGACCAGCAAACCGGAGCGGGCATCCTCAGCTGGAACATCTGGCGTCAGCCAGTGGGCTTTCTGATCTTCTGGATCTGTGCCCTCGCGGAATGCGAACGTCTGCCATTCGACCTTCCCGAAGCGGAGGAGGAGCTGGTCGCCGGGTACCAGACCGAATACGCGGGCATGAAGTTCGCTCTCTTCTATCTCGGCAGTTACATCAATCTGGTGCTGTCAGCTCTGCTGGTTTCAGTGCTGTATCTCGGGGGCTGGGGGTTTCCCTTGCCCGTGGAATGGCTGGCCGGTTGGCTTGGCCAGTCGGTCGACGCTCCTCTGGTCCAGGTGGTCACAGGCACAACAGGCATCGTGATGACAGTGCTGAAGGCCTATCTGCTTGTTTTCATCGCGATTCTGCTGCGCTGGTCGACGCCGCGGGTGCGCATTGACCAACTTCTGGATCTCGGCTGGAAGTTCCTGCTGCCACTGGCTCTGGTCAACCTGCTTGTCACTGCAGCGCTGAAACTTGCGTTCCCGGTCGCCTTCGGGGGTTAGGTTTAATTACCTAGGCTCTTGCTTAAGCGGTCTCTCCGTCTCCCCTTCTCCAGGCCATGTTCGGTTTTCTCAAACAGGTTGGTGACTACACCAGAGATGCCGTCGATGCGGCGCGCAATCTCACTCAGGGTCTGGCCGTCACCTTCGACCACATGAAGCGCCGTCCTGTGACGGTGCAGTACCCCTACGAGAAGCTGATTCCCTCCGAGAGGTACCGGGGGCGCATCCATTACGAGTTCGACAAGTGCATCGCCTGCGAGGTGTGTGTCCGGGTCTGCCCCATCAACCTTCCGGTGGTGGACTGGGTGATGAACAAGGCCACCAAGAAGAAGGAGCTGCGCAACTATTCCATCGATTTCGGAGTGTGCATCTTCTGCGGCAACTGCGTGGAGTACTGCCCGACCAACTGCCTCTCGATGACCGAGGAGTACGAACTGGCGGCCTTTGATCGACACAGCCTCAACTACGACAACGTTGCGCTTGGTCGTCTGCCGACCAGCGTGACCACCGACCCATCGGTTCTGCCGCTGCGGGAATTTGCCTATCTTCCTGCGGGGGAGATGGACCCCCATGTTGTGGCCCCCGATCGTCCACGTGCCGGCCAGCTCCCCGATCAGTTGCTTGCTGCTCTCAAGTCCGCTGCCGCCCACGCGCCCGGGGATGCAGGAGAATCGACCACAGTGTCCACCGACAGCAAGGAGAGTGCCGAATGACGATCGCAGCGTCAACGCAGCTGATCTGCTTTCTGGTGCTCAGCTCTGTGGTGGTGCTGGGCGCTCTCGGCGTGGTGTTGCTCAGCAACATCGTCTATTCCGCTTTCCTTCTGGGAGGGGTTTTTCTGTCGGTGGCAGGTCTCTATCTCCTCCTCAACGCCAGTTTTGTGGCGGCTGCCCAGGTTCTGGTGTACGTCGGCGCCGTCAACGTGCTGATCCTGTTCGCGATCATGCTCGTCAACAAGAAGGAGGATCTTGCCCCGATTCCGGGGATCACTCTGCGACGACTGCTGTCCGGCGGGGTCTGTGCCGGTCTCTTCGCCCTGCTCACAAGGGTTGTTCTCACCACACCATGGACAGCGGGTCCTGAGCCGATCGGCGAAGACGCCACGGTGCGCATCGGTGAGCACCTCTTCACGGACTATCTGCTTCCCTTCGAGCTGGCCTCGGTCCTGCTGCTGATGGCCATGATCGGAGCCATTGTTCTGGCGCGACGCGATGTTCAGGCCGTTGATCCTGGAACCGGTGAACTCGCCGATCAGGGCCTGATTGAGAAAGCCAGAACGCCTCTGCTGGTTGATCAACCGCCCTCCTGACCCTCTTCCGCTTCCCGTCATGATCTCCGAGCTGCTCTCCGGTTCCGTTCCACTCGAGGCCTACCTGCTTGTTGCAGCGGTGTTGTTCTGCACGGGTGTCTGGGGACTCATCAACAGCCGCAATGCGGTCAGGGTGCTGATGAGCATCGAGCTGATGCTCAATGCTGTGAACATCAATCTGATGGCGTTTTCGTCCTACGTGGATGGTCAGCTGATCCGAGGTCAGATCTTCTCCGTTTTTGTGATCACCGTCGCTGCTGCTGAGGCTGCTGTGGGTCTCGCCATTCTTTTGTCGCTCTATCGCAACCGCGTCACAGTGGACATGGAACGCTTCAATCTTCTGCGCTGGTAGGGCCGGCGCCCTCGTCATGCGCCTGAAACGGGTTTGGTTGATCTACAGGGCTGAAAGCCCTCTGGCTCTCAAAGAGGCTCAGGTCTGTGCAAAAACGCTCGAAGGTCTGGGCGTTTCCGTGTCCGTTGCCATGAGTGGTTTCACGGCCGATCCTTTCCCTGGTCTTCTGGCTTCCGAGCCGGATCTTCCCGATCTGGCAGTGGTGCTCGGAGGCGATGGCACGGTCCTCGGTGCTGCCAGACATCTGGCTGTGTATGACGTTCCGATCCTCTGTTTCAACGTCGGTGGTCATCTCGGCTTTCTCACCCATGAACCCGGGCTGATGCGTCGCGATGATCTCTGGCGGCGCCTGCAGGATGATCATTTTGCGATGGAGCGCCGCATGATGCTGCAGGCTGTCGTGAACCGGACGGATGATCTCAACTGCTCCGTGACGTCAGAGGGTGGACAGGACAGTGACGGTTCGGAGCGTCACTGGGCCCTGAATGATCTGTATCTGCGTCCATACCAGGAGGATCTCGCACCCACCTGCACGCTTGAACTGGAGATCGATGGGGAAGTGGTCGATCAGGTGCGAGGCGACGGGCTGATCCTGGCCACGCCAACCGGTTCAACCGGCTACGCCATGGCAGCAGGAGGCCCCATCCTTCACCCCGGCATTGATGCCATCATCGTCAGCCCCATCTGCCCGATGAGCCTGTCCAGCCGGCCTGTGGTGCTGCCTCCCCGGTCGCGGTTGGTGATCTGGCCCCTGGGAGACGGCTACCGGCAGGTGAAGCTCTGGAAGGATGGCACCAGCGGACCGGTGCTTTGCCCCGGTGAATGCTGCGTGGTTCAAAGGGCTCCCCATCATGCGTTGATGGTTCAGCTTGAGCAGTCGCCCTCCTACTACCGCACCCT
>CAYWOE010000127.1:0-3872 GCA_964459855.1 uncultured Synechococcus sp.
TCGCAGCATCACGCCCATCAGGCGTGGCAGCGGCAGGGTATTGGTCAGGAACCCGAACCAATCCTCCCGCGGCAGTGAGAAAAATGTGGCGAAATGGCGGCGCAGCAGCTGTTCGTTGAACCCCATCAATCGCCCCAGGCCGAACTGATACAGCTGATGGCGCAGCACCAGTTCCATTGGCCAGAGCGCCTGCCAGCCACGCCGCGCGAGATCGACTGATCCCAGCGACGGGTCAGTAAGAGCTGCTGCCAGAGCCTCGGCCAATCCAGGCCCCCGACGCAGCAGAGACCCCACCATGTAACCCGACGCCGGATGCACCATGCTCGCCGCGCCACCGAAGGCCAGCAAGGGTTGACTGCGATCCGGCAAGGGCAGATTCATCGGGAACAGGCAGAACTCCTCATGCAGCACCTCGGTCAGCTCCACCCCACGGCGACTTAACCGTTGCTGAAGCCGCTGCTTGAGAACGTCGTAGGGGATTCCAGGCGCATGAGCAAGGGATGTCTCTTCAACGAAGAACACTCCATCACCCAGATCCATCGCGTATAGAAACGTGGGTGGCTCTCGGCGCTGCTGCTCACTGAGATGATCACTGCGGTAGTCCATCAACACGAACCGTCCGCGGCTGATTGGATCCCCTGAAAATCGCCCAACGACGCCATACGCTGCCTGGCCTGCCACCGGCCCCTGATCCGGTCGTTGGATGTGAGGGCTTTGGGCACCGGATGCATCAATCACCAGCCTGGCCTTGCGCACCTCTCCTGAAGCACAGATCACAAGGGTGTGATCGGCTCTGTTCTCCACCTGTTCGGCGGAGTCCCGATGCCAGACGACTCCGGTTGCTCGCCGTAGCCAGTGCTCTTGCAATGCGGCACGGTCAAACAGGCCATAGCCAATGCCATGAACGAGCGGTTGATCTTCGTCCACGCAACCACCATCTCCGAAATAACTGACGGTGTCGCTCCAGCGATGCTCAAGCAGATGCTCGAGCCCAAGCGCATTCAATTCATCAATCCAGATGCCGTAGGTGTTGGGCCACGGCGCATCAACAGGCCCGGGCGCAAGACCCTCAACGGCAACTCCGCGCTGGTGCAGTTCCGATGCAATGCAGAGAGCTGCAGGACCGCCCCCCAGCACCAGCACATCAGCGCAGGCGGTCAAGATCAGCTGTCCGCCTGTTCAGGTGCAGCGACAACATCGGCACCCTGGTCGGAATCGTCATCAGCGGGAGCATCGTCGAGCTCATGGGTGTCCGCTTCAGGTGGCACCAGCACCACTTTGAGCAATCGATCACCCTTGTCGAGTTTCTGGAGACGTACTCCTGTGGCTGCACGTGATTGCTGAGGAATGGCATCGGCACTGGTTCTGACGATCACGCCCTTTTCGCTGACCAGCAGCAATTCCTCGCCGGCACCGAGCACACTCAGACCCACCAGCTGATCGGCGTCAGTGCGGAATTTCATGGCCCTCAGACCCATTCCAGCGCGCTTCTGCAGGCGGAACTGCGTCACGGGAACCCTCTTGCCGAGACCCGCTGCCGAGGCCACCAGCACCCAGGGCCCCTCACTGGCAGGGGTGCCTTCATCATCGCCGTCATCCGAACTCGCAGCGATCTGATCGGCGAGCTCCACCGGCAGCACATCCATACTCACCAGTTCATCCCCTGCACGCAGATTCATCGAACGAACACCGCGGGCTGTGCGACCGAGGGGACGCAGTTCATCGTCGCTCAGTCGGAAGTGGATCGTCATGCCGGCCTTGGAACCGATCAGCACACTGTCGCCCGGGACTGCAAGCCGCACCCAGGTGAGGGCATCGCCCTCCTCAAGGCCAATGGCGATCAGTCCGTTGGAGCGGATGTTGCTGAACGCCGACAGACGGGTCCGTTTGATGAACCCGCCCTGGGTCAGCATCAGCAGATCGGCGTCATCACTGAACTCGGAGACCGCAAGAAGTGACGTGATCGCCTCCTCCCTCGGGATTGGAAGCAGCTGCACCACGGGTGTTCCCTTAGCGGTTCGGCTGCACTGCGGAACCCGGTAGGCCGGCAGGGCATAGGAGACACCTCGGTCGCTGAACAGCAACAGGGTGTCGTGGTCATTGCAGCCGATGAACAGCTTCACAGCATCTTCACCCTGACTTCTGGTGCCGGCCTTGCCGCGGGTGCCGCGGCTGGTCGCCTCGAATTCACTGACGGGCATCCGTTTGAGATAGCCCGTTTCAGTGACCAGCACCACCGAGCGTTCGTTCGCGATCAGGTCGATGTCCTCAAGCCCGCCACCGAGGTCGAGAATCTCCGTGCGTCGTGGCACGGCATGACGATCCCTCAGCTGATTGAGTTCGTCCTTGATCAGCCCGAAGACCCGTTCCCGACGACCGAGAATGTCTTTGTAATCAGCGATTTTGGCGACAAGGTCTTCATGCTCAAGGCGGATCTTGTCGGCCTCTAGCGCGGTGAGCCGGCGCAGCTGCATCTGCAGGATCGCATCAGCCTGAACCTCACTCAATCCATGCCGCTCCTGGAGCTGCTGACGCGCCGTTGCCGTGTCTGAAGCGGCCCTGATCAGGGCGATGATCGGATCGAGCTGGTCGAGAGCCAGCAGCAGACCGAGCAGGATGTGGTCTCGCTCCTCAGCCTTGCGCAGCAGATATCGCGTGCGGCGTTCGATCGTCTCGACCCTGAAGTCGAGGAACACCTCCAGCATCTTGCGCAGCGTGAGCAGGATCGGCTCACCGTTCACAAGCGCCAGCATGTAGGCGCTGAAGTTGCTCTGCAGAGGGGTGAGTTTGTAGAGATTGTTCAGCACCACCTGCGGGTAGGCATCGCGGCGTAGCTCCACAACGATGCGCATGCCATCGCGATCGCTTTCATCACGGATGTCTGAAATTCCCTCCAGTTTTTTGTCATTGACCATTTCGGCGATGCGCTCGATCAGCGCCGCTTTGTTGGTCTGATAGGGAAGTTCGGTGATGATCACCGCATCACGATCCGGACGACCAGGGACCTCAATCGTTTCGATGCCGGCAACACCGCGCATGGTCACCGAACCACGACCGCTGAGGTAGGTCTCCTTGATTCCTGTGCGGCCGAGAATCTGGCCTCCGGTCGGGAAGTCAGGCCCCGGGATCAGGGCCATGAGTTCCTGGTCCCCGATCTGCGGGTTCTCGATGAGGGCGAGCAGGCCGGCGATCAGCTCCCCCAGGTTGTGCGGTGGGATGTTGGTCGCCATCCCCACGGCGATGCCGGCTGATCCGTTCAGCAGCAGCTGGGGAATCCGCGAGGGAAGAACCGTTGGCTCCTGCTGAGAGCCGTCGAAGTTGTCGATGAAATCAACGGTTTCCGACTCGATGTCTTCGAGCAGGCTGTCGGTGGTGAGTGCCTGCAGCCGCGATTCGGTGTATCGCATGGCTGCCGGAGGGTCATTGTCAACCGAACCGAAGTTGCCGTGCCCGTCGATCAGGGGCATCGACATCGAGAAGCTCTGGGCCATGCGCACAAGAGCGTCGTAGACCGCAGTGTCTCCATGGGGGTGGTACTTGCCGAGCACCTCACCCACCACACGAGCGCACTTTCGGTAGGGCCGGTCGCTGGTGAGGCCCAGCTCATACATCGCGTAGAGAATCCGGCGATGCACGGGCTTGAGACCGTCACGGGCATCGGGCAGAGCCCTGCCGACGATCACACTCATCGCGTACTCGAGATACGAGCGCGACATCTCGTTTCGCAGGTCCGTCTGGATGATCCGATCGTCGGAATCGCCGGGACCGCCGCTGCCGGGCCCCACTGAATCCGCCATACAAGACCTGTAGATCGCCTGCCAGTTTATCGCGGATGCGCGACCGGATGACACCCGGCGCGTCACCTTTTGCTG
>CAYWOE010000128.1:0-3856 GCA_964459855.1 uncultured Synechococcus sp.
CTGATGCGTGCAGGTGTGACGCGCAGCCTGCTTCCCATCCAGCTGCTGGATGCTGTGAACAGCGGTCAGTTGCCGTCCCAGTCGGCACCCTCAAATGTGCTGAGGCTCACGTTGCCGGTGTCGATGGTGGGCGATGACCAGGCGATGGAAACCACGTGTGTTCTGATGCGCCCCTCCGAGCTCGAGTTTGATGACCATGTTCTGAGACGCAGTCGCAGCCGACTGAGGCTGCAGCGTCGCGATCTCAGCACTTTGCTGCTGAAGGAGCGACACTGGCAGCATCGCGCCAGCGTCCAAGAGGTCCAGAATCATTGGTGGCCCAACAAGCCGGAGACTCCTCAATCCAGGTGAATACCTGCCTGGACCACCAGGCGCTTGAGAGGTTTCTGGTGTGGATTCGTCCTCTGCAGCAGGCACTTTCGCTGGAGGCTGAACGTGGCTTCAGCGATCTTGAGGGTCGCAGGGAGCGTTTTCACAGCTTCATGCAGCGTGAGCTGGGAACTCCTCCGCAGATTTCCCTCCCGGCCGATGTGCCTCCCCGCCTGCAGGTGCTGGCCGACGGCTTCTCCGACTATGCCTCCCTGGGTGACGCGGCCCGCCGCCGTCAGGTCACGGTGGTCAGACAGTGGCTCCATGCTCTGCGTCAGCGACTGGAGCCGTCGGCGCCCATGGCTCCACCACGCCTGAAGGTTGCACAGCGATCATCCGCTGCGACCGCATCATCGTCATCCCTTCCCGCTCTTGACAGCCCGCTGGGACAGGTGAGGGGGATCGGTCCGAAACTTGCCGAGCGTCTGGCGTCTCTGGGTTTGCTGCTGGTTCGCGATCTCATCCAGCACTATCCAAGGGACTACGTCGACTATTCGGCGTTGCGCCGGATCGATGCTCTTGTTCCTGGCGAAACGGCAACGATCGTGGCCACGGTGCGTCGATGCCACGGCTTCACCAGTCCCCGTAATCCCAACCTTTCGATCATTGAGCTGCAGCTCCAGGACCCGACGGGGCGGATCAAGGTGACCCGGTTTCTCGCTGGTAAGCGGTTCAGCAATCCTTCCTACCTGCATGGCCAGACCCGTCAGTACCCCAACGGAGCCACTGTGGCTGTGAGTGGTCTTGTCAAAAGCGGACCCTACGGGATCAGTTTTCAGGATCCGCTGATTGAGGTGATGGAAAGCGCCCAGGCACCGCTTCGTTCAAGCCGCATCGGCCGACTTCTGCCCGTTTATCCGCTCACGGAGGGACTGACCGCTGATCGTTTCCGCTCACTGATTGAACGTGTTCTGCCATCGGTGCGTCACTGGCCGGAACCGCTTCCCCGGGTCCGACGCGAGGCTCGCCAGCTGCTCAGACGTGACAAGGCACTGATGGCGATTCATCGCCCTGAGTCCTCCGATCAACTTCAGCAGGCCAGGCATCGCCTGGTGTTTGATGAATTTCTACTGCTGCAGCTCGGGTTGATGCAGCGACGTGCGGCCCTGAAGCAGCGATCCGCTCCCAGTTTGCGCATCACTTCGGACCGCAATGGGCTGATGGGTCGTTTCCTCGCCATGCTTCCCTTCACATTCACTGCTGCACAGCAAAGGGTTCTCGCGGAGATCGAGTCGGACCTGGATCGACCGGAACCGATGGCTCGTCTGGTCCAGGGTGACGTGGGCAGCGGCAAAACCGTCGTTGCAGTGGCGGCCTTGTTGAGAGCGATTGAGGCTGGATGGCAGGGCGCGATGATGGCCCCCACCGAGGTGCTCGCTGAGCAGCATTTCCGCAGTCTGTGCGGATGGATGCCGACTCTGCATGTCACCGTTGAGCTGCTGACGGGATCCACTCCCCAGAAACAGCGTCGCAGGATTCTTGCTGATGTGGCTTCCGGAGCCTGCAAAATCCTGGTCGGCACCCATGCTCTGCTGGAGGATCCGGTGGAGTTCTCCCGGCTTGGGCTTGTGGTGGTGGATGAACAGCACCGCTTTGGAGTGCGTCAGCGCAACCGTTTGCTCGGCAAGGGCCTTCAGCCCCATCTGCTCACCATGACGGCAACACCCATTCCCCGCACACTGGCGCTCTCACTGCATGGAGATCTGGATGTGAGTCAGATCGATGAGTTACCGCCCGGTCGCACACCGATCCGCACCGCCATGATCACCGGCGCGAACCGCGATGAGGCCTATGACCTGATCAGGGAGGAGGTGGACAAGGGACAGAGGGCCTATGTCGTGCTGCCTCTCGTCGAGGAGTCCGAAAAGATGGATCTGCGATCAGCTGTGGATGTACACCGTCAGCTGGCCGATGAGGTGTTTCCCGATCTTCAGGTCGGCCTTCTGCATGGACGTCTTGCCAGTGCTGACAAGCAGGCCGTGATCCGAGCCTTTGCTTCCGGACAGACCGATGTGCTCGTGTCAACCACCGTGGTGGAGGTGGGCGTGGATGTGCCGGAGGCCAGTGTGATGGTGATTGACCATGCCGATCGATTCGGTCTTGCCCAGCTGCATCAGCTGCGAGGTCGTGTCGGCCGGGGTGCGGCGGCTTCTCACTGTCTGCTGATCAATGACAGTCGCAATCCGCTGGCGCGTCAACGTCTCGAGGTGCTTGTGCGTTCCACCGACGGCTTTGAGATCGCGGAGATGGATCTGCGCCTGAGGGGGCCCGGTCAGGTGCTGGGAACCCGCCAGTCGGGGTTGCCGGATCTGGCTCTTGCCAGCCTCGCCGATGATGGATCCGTGTTGGAGGAGGCTCGTGAGGAGGCGGCTGACATCCTGCGAGAGGATCCTCAGCTCAGGGATCACGTCATTCTCAGCCGCCTTCTCGATGAGCAGCGCAGTCGTGTGACATCCGCGGCTCAGCTGAACTGATTCACTTCAGCTCGTCATCGGTGACACCCCATACGATGGCTTTGCTGCGTTCTGAGATCGGATGCGTCGTCCCTGGAGCGATGTGGTGATCGACGACTGCGGTGAACCGCTTGTCCCGATCAAGCCACACTTTCTGTGCCTTGAGCCCCATCCCTATGCCTGTGTGGGAGCTCCTTACGGCCACGATGCCGACCCCTACAGGCTGCGTTCAGGCGTTCTGAAACGTCTGGTCGCAGCTCAGGACCTGCTCTCCGCTCGACACGATCCCGAGGTCGGGGGGGTGCAGCTGGCGATCTTTGATGCCTGGAGACCGATTCGAGTTCAGGCTTTCATGGTGGATCACTCCATCCAGGAGCAGTGCCGTTCGCTCGGTTTCGACCCCTCGGATCCGTTGATGTCGGCTTCCCTCCAACAGGTGCGGAGCGATGTGGCCCGATTCTGGGCTCCTCCGAGTCAGGATCCCCGCACGCCACCACCCCACAGCACCGGTGGTGCTGTGGATCTCACTCTTGCGGACGGCTCGGGAGAGCCGCTCGCGATGGGCGGTGACATCGATGCCATCGGGGATCAGTCATTCCCGGATCACCATGCCGAAGAGGCAGAGTCGAATCCTGAAGGCATTGCAGCCCTCTGGCATCAACGTCGATGTCTGCTCAACGACGTGATGACGGAGGCGGGGTTCGCAAGACACCCGAACGAATGGTGGCACTTCAGCCACGGGGATCAGCTGTGGGCCTGGCAGCGCAAGACCAGTGGAGCGATCTACGCCTCCGTTGCCAGCAGCTGTTGAACCAACTCATCTCCGAGCCGGTTGACATGGGCACCGAAACTGCGCCTGACCCCGCTCTGTTTCCAGTTGATCAGCAATGGTTCAAGCGTTGATTCAAGTTCATCGAGAGGCATCTTCTGCAGAAACGGCCTGGCGAGCACCTGAAGATTCGGCGTGCCGCCGAGCCACAGCTGATACTGATTCAGGCCACTGCCCACCAGTGCCAGTTCTGCCATGTAGGGAC
>CAYWOE010000129.1:0-3836 GCA_964459855.1 uncultured Synechococcus sp.
CGAATGGTGAGAGGGCCATCGCGGCCAGAACGGTCAGGAGGGTGCGGCGCATGCATGTCCGTTGGCTGGGCGAAAGATAAGGTGCCTCCGGGCGAGCGCCAGTCCTGTTCCAGACCTGTTTCGCTGCAGATCAGCTCAACAGACGACGGAATGTTTCCGGCTTCAGGGTGTAAGGCGGATAGCGCTGAGGAAGATCAAGCCAGAACGGCCGCCGCAGCACCGATCGTTCATGTGAAAAGGTCCTGAATCCCGCTTCGCCGTGATGGGCTCCCATCCCGCTGGCTCCCACTCCTCCGAAGGGGAGGTCCGGCACGCCTGCCTGCATCACCACGTCGTTGAAGCAGACGCCACCGGAACTGGTGGTGCGCAGCAGATGGTCCTGGTCGCTGCCGCTGCCGCCGAAGAGATAGAGAGCCAGAGGTTTGTCCTGCTTCTGAATCCGCTGAACGGCCTCATCGAGGTTCTCGATCTCAAGAACAGGCAGCAGTGGTCCGAACAGCTCATCGGCCATCAGCGGATCCTGTTCGTCCTGAACGGAAATCAGCGTCGGTGCAATCCTGCGTCTGAGCGGGTCGAACTCGCCGCCGAGCAGCACACGACCATCGCTTTCGGCCTGCTTGAGCAGTGCCACAAGGCGACTGTAATGACGGTCATGAATCAGGCTCCCGAGCGATTCGGACTCCAGTGGATCACTGCCGTAGAGCTTCAGCCGTTCCTCGGCGATGGCCTGCAGCAGAGGCTCACGCATCTCTGTCTGGACAAGGAGATGATCCGGCGCGATGCAGGCCTGACCGGCATTGAAGCCCTTTCCCCAGACCAGCCTGCGGGCCGTGACGGAGAGGTCGGCACCCGGCAGCACGATCGCGGGGTTCTTGCCGCCGAGTTCCAGCGTCACCGGGGTGAGGTTGGCAGCAGCCCCCTCAAGCACCTTGGCTCCGATCGTTCCACCACCGGTGAAGAAGATGTGGTCGAAGCGCTGCCTCACCAGTTGAGCGGCAACGGCTCCATCGCCGTTGACGACCTGCACAACATCGTCTGAAAAGTGTTGCGGCACCAGCTTCTCGATGAGCTGGGCGGTTGCCGGGGCATGTTCCGAGGGTTTGATCACGGCGGTGTTGCCGGCGGCAAGGGCGCTGACAAGAGGCCACAACGTGAGACCGAAGGGCAGATTCCAGGGGCCGATCAGCAGCACACAGCCGAGTGGTTCCCGGATCAGTTCGGCGCGGCCTGGCTTCTGCACCAGCGGCACGCGGATCCTGCGTGGGCGCATCCAGGTGCGAAGACGTCGTTCAGCCAGCTTGAGCTCCTGCAACAGCGTCACCACCTCGGCCATTGCCTCCAGGGCTGGCTTGGCAAGGTCATGGCGCAGGGCCTCGAGGATCTCAGGCTCGTGTTGTGTCACCAGCGAGCGCAGTCGCTGAAGCTGCTCTCGACGCCATGCCTCCGGTCTGGTGATCCCCTCAAGCACGGGCCTGCGCAGGCGGTCCAGCTCGGTGTCGGTGAATGTGATTGCAGCGTTGGCCTGGACCATGACGGGGATGAGCTAGCTGTCGGTGCTGGGCATGCTCGCAGTTTGGTCAGCGCAACGGTCGTCGCGGGGATGACGGTGACCACGATCGCCATTACACCGTGATCAGAGGCAACGGCCTGATGAGTCAGCAGCAGCCGTGGTGGAACGGCGCCGTCATCTATCAGCTGATCGTGCGCAGTTACCGCGATGGCAACGGTGACGGCATCGGAGACCTTCAGGGGCTTGCAAGCCGGCTCCCCTATCTGCGCTGGCTTGGCGTGGAGGCGATCTGGGTGACGCCGATCTATCCCTCACCGCTGGATGACGGTGGGTATGACATCACCGATTTCAAGGCGATTCATCCGGATCTGGGCGATCTCGCGGCATTCCATCGCTTTCTCACGGCAGCCCACACCCAGGGCCTCAAGGTGGTGATGGATCTGGTGATGAACCACACCAGCACCCTTCACCCCTGGTTTCAGCGCGCGCGTTGGGCACCTCAGGGAAGCCCGGAACGCGAGATCTATGTCTGGAGTGATGACCCCCATCGCTATGCGGATGCCCCGGTGCTCTTCCGCCATTTCGAGTCATCGAACTGGGAATGGGATGAGGTGGCCGGTCAGTACTTCCTCCACCGTTTTCTGCGTCATCAGCCTGATCTCAACTACGCCAATCCATTCGTCCAGGAGGCGATGCTGGATGTGGTGGATTTCTGGATCGATCGCGGTGTCGACGGATTCCGTCTTGATGCCGTTCCCTTCCTGTGTGAGGAGGAGGGATCGCGCTGTGAAGGATTGCCTGAAACCCATGCTTTTCTCAAACGGCTGCGTCAGCGGGTGGATTCCCACGGCCGGGATGTTCTGCTGCTTGGGGAGGCGATTCAGCCCGTTGAAGAAATCGCTCCCTACCTGCTGAAGGATGAGCTGCACGGGGCTTACAACTTTGTTCTGACAGCCCATCTGTTTGCAGCGATCGCCAGCGGCAGGGTGGACGATCTGCGCAAGTCTCTTGAGGAAGCGCAGCAGGTCGTCAGCGGCTGCCGCTGGGCGCTGCCCCTGCGCAATCACGACGAACTGTGGCTGGGTGATGGGCACCTGATTCCGGAGGAGGTGATCCAGACCATCCGTGCCGGTCTTCATCAGGGCCAGGGTCACTGGCTCAACTGGGGCATCAACCGCCGACTGGCGCCATTGCTCAATGGCGATCCGGGTTCCAACCGCGTTCTGCACGCTCTGCTTTACAGCCTGCCGGGCATGCCCTGTCTGTATTACGGCGATGAGCTGGGAATGGGCGACTGGCCGGGACTGCGGGATCGTGATCCCAACCGCACCCCCATGGCCTGGACGCCTGCGCGCAACGGCGGGTTTTCAACCGCACCGGATCCGCTGCTGGTGCTGCCGCCGATCACAGCTCCCGGCTATGACTACCGCGTGGTGAATGTGGAGGTTCAGAAGCAGCTGCCGGGGTCGCTGCTGAACTGGCACCGGCGCATGCTCACCTGCCGGCGGCTGTTGCCAGCCCTGCGCCATGGCGATTTCGAGCTGTTGAAATGTCCCCATCCCGGCGTGATCAGCTACGTGCGCTGTGACGGCAGCATGACCGTGCTGGTGGCCGCCAACCTCTCTGCCGCTGGCGCTTCCCTGCACCTTGATCTCAGCCGCTGGAGCGGTGAGCGCACGCGCGAGGTGTTCTGGGGCTGTGAATATCCGCCTGCCTCAGAGGACTGGTTTGTGTACCTGCCGGCGCACGGATTCAGCTGGTGGCTGATCGGGGAAGTGGAAGACGTGAACCCCGATCCCTGAGCGTTCCTCTTCTCAGTGATGCAGTTCCAGCGGGATGCCGCCGCCATGATCGCCGCCATGACCGCATTGCTGCAGAAGCTCGTTCACCAACGGTGTCAACCGCTGCGCCTCCTCCAGATCGACCATCGCCAGTCGGGTGCGCCGGGCCAGCACATCGGTGAGGCTTCTCGCCTTCTCCTTTTCAATGGCATGCCGCAGCTCCCCTCTGCAGATCGGCATCACCTGGCTCAGTGGTTCTCGATCCTTTTCAGGCCACTGGCCGATCAGAGCCGCCGCATGAAGGCCATGACTGCCTTCGAGATGCTCAATCTGTTCTGCCTGTGATGGCGAGTCAGGCAGCAGATCCCGGAGTGTTGACCGCTGTGCGATCAGGCGGTCGGGGGTTCGCTGTGGTTCGGGGTCGGAGCCGATCAGAGGCAGTGGCCTGGCAGGTGGCAGCGCCTGACCGAGTTGCCTGTAAACGGCGGTGAGAGTGTCGAGAGCCATGGGACGGCAGGTCGTCCATTTGCCCCCCAGCACGCTCA
>CAYWOE010000130.1:0-3793 GCA_964459855.1 uncultured Synechococcus sp.
CCTGCAGTCGACCCGCAAGCCATGTCATGGTGTCGGCCGCAGTGAGCAGTTGTTCTGGCTCGCCAGGAACCAGCACCACGTAGTGATCAAGTGATCGAATCAGAGGGTCGGACATGGCAAAACCGCTTTTGACGCTGCTGATCACCATGCTGCTGCAGCTTGTGTCGGTCACGGCGGTCATGGCGGCGGGAGACGATGGGAATGCTTTTCTCGAACGACGCTTCGAGAGCTGGCCGCAATGGTCACTGCCCGCACCTCTGCCCCGCCCGCGCAGAAAGCAGGATCTGATTTATCCCGACTGGTTTGCAGGGGAATGGCAGGTGACCAGTGAAGCGCTCAACGATTCAGGCGACTCCATTGCCGACGATCAACCTCTGCAGCATGAGGTGCGTTTTCTGCACAACCGTCGTCACGAACTCGTTGGCGACCGCCCCTTCAACGCAGCCTCCGTCGGCAAGGCTCTGCTTGGGGATCAGTTGCTGTCGGTCGAGCAGGATCCAGACCAGGTGAACCGCCAGCTGGCAAGGTTTCGCGACGATGTGCTTCTCGAAACAACCGTGATCGGTCGTCGCGAGACCAGCTCGGATGCATCGTCTGATTTTTTCAGTGACGAACTGGTCCTGCAGATCCTGCACGGACCAGGCGCGCCGCGACTGAGCAGAATCGAGACCCTCACTCACTACGTGCGCTGTGGTGAGAACATCTGCGCCGATCAGCGTCAGGTGAGCCACGCTGGTCCTGGGCTGAAAACCGATCAGACTCTCGAAGGGCGCAGCAGCCGTTTCAGGCTGACGCTCAGACCGCTGCCGCAGCCGCCGGATCAAGGTTGATCAGGCGGGTTTCCAGCTGATCACGCCAGCGGAACAGATCCTGAAGACGGGGATGATCACTGATCCCCGGAACCCCTCGTCCGGCAAGTGACTCTCCTGCGGAGGCAGGGAAACGCAGCAAGGACAGCTGAGCAGCGACAGCGATATCGGCAAGGCTGATGGCATCTCCAACCAGACAGCCGTTCAGATCCAGGCCGTCTGCGATCGCGCAGAGACTGCTGAGCATCGAGGATCTCTGCTCCTGGCCGAGCAGTTCACCAAGACCACTGAGCCAACCACCAGGCAGGCCGGACATCACCTGACGCACCGGTGAGGGAACGTCATCGGGAAGCAACACCTCACGCAACTGCTGATCGTCTGCGGCCGTCTGCAGCAGAGCAGCTCTCACGGCAGCAGCCAGAGTTGTGTCAGCCCAGTCTTCGATCAACTGCATCTGCGACCGCTGTCTGGCGTCCGCGGGAATCAACGCAGGATCGGGACGCAGCGCTTCGAGATAACGACAGATTGCACTGGAATCGGCGATCACCTCATCAGCGTCCACAAGTACAGGCACCTGACGCTGGCCGGAGAGGCGGAACAGAGCGATCTGACCGATGCCGGGTGTGACTTCAACTTCACGGAAACTGAGTCCCTTGGCATGCAATGTCATCCGCACCTTGAGGCAGAAGGCCGAGTGCCGGAATTGATGAAGCTCGAGCACAGTTGCAATGACTCAATCCCCAGGCTAGTCATTTGCAGATTCTTTCGCTAAATGAGCAAAAAATACTGTCAGAATGACTTGCTGATCAATCATTGCTATTCAAATGGAATATCTTTGATGCCGTCAATGACTGAAACACTGATCCAATATAATACAAACAAACACCTACTCATGGACTGGGAAATCCCAGCCCCAGCAGCTGACCTCATTCTCTGGCACGAGGGCTACAAGGCATCGACAGGTCCATCAAGCACACTCTTCAACGAAGCTGAGTGGGAAAAATATACTGACTCAATCATCAACTTTGCCAACACCAATAATTTCAAAACTGTTGGAATTTCAATCATTTTCGGCGACGACGGCTCAACGCTCCCCGTCAACGGGATTGACTGGATCAACAGATTCATTCAAAAAGCCGAGCACACATTCAAAATTGGCATTGACATTGGCTACGAGAGCGGCGCAGATCCGGTCAACGACACCAAAAAGTTTCAATCAATGGCTGAAACATTGGCGAAAATTAAAGCCAAAAAGCCTTTGACTCTTGGCCTGAATGGAGAACAGAAGGTTGTCTCAAAAAACGCTCTTCAATTCACACATAACTTCGAAACAGCTCTCAAGGCAGCAAACGTGAATTACGACGAGTTTGTCATTCTCTCGACGATGAAACCGGAATCAGGGTGGCAGGGAGTTCTGCTCAATGGATTTGAGTTTTATTCTCAGCAGGCACCTCCAGACAGCTTGAACAAGCTTTTCAACACTCACAGAAACAAGCCGGTTGAGGCCTTTAAAGCATTCAAAAATCTTGTCGAATCCGGCAAAACCATTGCGAAGGCCTCAGACCTTCCAGGGCCTGTGACAGCTCCTGTATTTGCAATTTCAAGATCTGACTCAAACTGCCTGGGAGGGCAACTGGCCACAGAATCAAAGGCAAACAAATGCGGCATTACAGATATCTTTGGCCAGTGGGAATGGAATGAATTTGAAGACTTTCTGGGACTCTATAATGCCCATTACCCAACAACAGATAAGATTTTTGTTTTTCAGGCAGAACAACTTCCCTGCGACTGGATCACGTCGACAACGGACTGCTCATGCTGAACCATGGCGAGCCATCATCGGCTTACACAGCAGGTCAAGATCAGTGGTGATTCAAATCTAGTAATGGGCAACAACCGGAGTATCAGCAGTTCCTGACCACAACATTCTGGGATTCACTTGATTGTGAACTTGAACTTTGAAACTGTCCGGCCATTCGCTCTAAGGAAGCGAAGACCCAACCGTTCAACCGATCGCTTTCTGGCCTGCACCGTTCCGCCCCAGGTTTTTACTCCGCATAAACTGAAACGTGATCGACCGAGGAACTCTGTTGAGGCCCTTGCTGTTCACCATCCGCGCTGGTCTTGCGTGTTGCGGCTCGCAGCAATTCAGGTGTCCGCGCAAGTCCTGACATCACCTGCAATCACTGGTCATGAAGGAATTTTTCATCAACGTCACGCGCTACCCGCGCTATCTGATTGCGTTCAGCCTGGGCGTGATCAATTCAGTCGCAGAGCCGCTCGCCCGTCGCCGCAGCAACCCCGTGACGGCTGTCGCCCTGATCGGAGCCCTGGTCAGTGGATTCCTCAGCCTGAGTTTCGTGCTGCGTGCCATGGTGTCTTCAGCACCGCAGAGCTGAGATGGCCCCGGGACGTCGGGTGGAACGCGTGGCAGCCCTCATCCGCAAGGAGATCAGTGAACTGCTGATCAGTGGAATCCGAGATGAGCGTGTGCATCAGGGCATGGTGAGCATCACCAACGTTGAGGTCAGCGGCGACCTTCAGCACTGCAAGATTTTTGTCAGCGTCCTGTCGGATGCCGAGGCCCGAACTGAAGTGATGAGTGGTCTTCAGGCTGCAAGCGGCTATCTGAGGGGAGAACTGGGGCGCAGGCTGCAGATGAGACGTGCTCCGGAGGTGGTGTTTCAACTCGACCGTGGTCTTGAGAAGGGAACCTCGGTTCTGCATCTGCTCGGAGAGCTGGAACGTGAACGCGAGGTGAAGGGCAGCGTCCCTTCCGGCAGTGACACAGCCGACGAGTCAGTCCTCAATGACTGAGTCGGAGCGTCGCCGGGCCGTTGCCCGGCTTGTCGTCATCCGTGCCAGCGGTCATGCCGAAGACCGGCAGCGTCAGTATCCGCGCTGGGAACATTCCAATGCTGAGCTGCGGAGGCTGCTCCAATCAGGTGTTGGAGGGGTGATCCTTCTGGGCGGCTCAGCCACGG
>CAYWOE010000131.1:0-3787 GCA_964459855.1 uncultured Synechococcus sp.
CCGGATCCTCCAGGTCGGCGAATTCCTCCTGAATCATCCGCCGCTGCTGATCGCGGAGTTTCTGAGCGAGCACCTGTTTGGTGGTGGCCGCTGCCATACGGCCGAAATCCTCCTTCTCCGGAGTCACATCGAGCACCACCGTGTCTCCGGCCTGGGCGTCCTCAGCCACCTGCATCACTTCAGCTAGCGCGATCTGATGGTCTTCGCTCTCGACCTCCTCGACGATGATCTTGCTGGCGAGGACCCTGTAGCCCTCCTCGTCCAGATCCAGGGCAACGTCGAAATTACTGAAGTACTCCTCGTCGAACGGATCTTCCCCGATGCCCAGATAGAGGGTGCGTCTGTAGCGCTCATATCCCTTGAGAAGGGCTTCTCGAAGCGCCGCCTCAACAACCTGAGGAGGAAGCTTCTTCTCCTCACTGATGTCATCGATCAGGTTGCTGAGGCCGGGAAGAAGAACGAGTGCCATGGCGTTGAGGAGGAGGAGTAGGAGGAGGGGGATCGGGGCGGATGCGATCTGTTCAGCCAGTGGGGCTTGTGAGCTCAACGCTGATCACCGATTCCCTCGGGATTCGCTTGACCCTGCCGCGAATGTTGATCTGGACGTGGTCTTCAGTGCGCTCCAGCAGGGTTCCCGACAGACGCTGCTCCCTGCCTTCGTCATCCTTGTGGACAACGTCGACGGGAAAGCTCCGGAAGGTCTGAAAGTCCCTGTCCGACCGGAGGCAGTCCCCGATTCCTGGGCTGCTGATCTCCAGAACATAGGCCTCTGTGAGCAGCGCAGCATCCTCGATGGCTTCTCCCATCGGCGCGGTGAATCCTGCGCAGTCATCCAGGGAGACATCATCACCGTTGCTGCGACGGATCTGGACTTGCAGCGTCATCGGTTTCAGATGCGCCAGCATCTGTACGCTGACCAGCTCAAATCCGTGGCTTTCGGCTGTGGCCGTGGCCAGAGAGGTGAGATCCGGCAGGAGTGGATGGGGCAAGGGTGCGGCAAGGGTGGTCTCGGGCTCTGGCCCGATGGTGGATGCATGAATCACCCTCCCGGGGAGAGCATCTCACCGGGCCGTTGTTTCAATTTAAAGGATTGCCGACCCTCCACCTCACCAGGCGGAAACAACCGGTGGGCTGATGCGATGGTTTTTCAAGGGGTGGCCGCGGTTTCCAGCTTCTCCAGAAGAACATCCACTGGGATCTGGCTGGAGAAACGACAGGCACAGGTTTCGGTGGCATCCAGGCTGCCGTGCTCCCAGTACTTGTTGCTGCCGGTTCCGCCGCCGCAGAACCCGTAGTACTCACATTCCTGCTGGCATCGCTTCATGCCCGATGACATGTCGCGCAGCAGGCGCTGAAACGCTTCGGTTTGGGTGGCTTCCATCAGCGACACGTCTCGGATGTTGCCCAGATTGAACAGGCCATACCGTTCGGTTTCGACTGAAAGCAGCTCGGGATCGAAGGTCGAGAAGTTTCCTTTCGCGTCGACGCTGAGGATTGCGTAAGGACGGTTCATCTCGTTCTGAAGCAGGCGCTGGCCCCCGGCGATCATTCCCATCACCTGGTCGAACTCGCGCACCTGGATGGGGAAACCATCCGCTTCGTTGCAGGCCCAGAAACGTGAGAGGAAGTTCCTGTAGAGCCTCTCCTTCAACAGACCCTGCATGGAGGAACTGGTGTGGACTCCCTCCTGCTCCTCCACATTGAAGCCGAGCTGGTGAATTCCCTCATCACGGAAAAAGCCGTACATCCGCTCGGGTTGTTCCAGAGCATCCGCGGTGAGAACGGCGATCGCATGGAAGTCGATGTCGCGCGCGCGCAGGGTGTGGATGCCACGCATGGTCTGGGCATAGGAGCCCTTGCCGTTTCTGAAGCGTCGGTGGCTGTCATGGATCTCCTCGGGACCATCAACACTCACACCGACAACGATCCTGTTGCGCTCAAAGCAGTCACACCAGTCATCGTTGATCAGCGTTGCGTTGGTCTGCACATGCTGTTCAATCACCACACCCTGTTCCTGCAGACCTGCGGTCTGACGCTGAATGATCGCGCTGGCCTGGTCGTAGAAGCTGGCTGGAAGAGTCAGCGGTTCGCCGGCGTGCCACAGGATCGACAGGTGGGGCCCCCAGTAAGGACTTTCATAAACCCTCTCCAGCAGCAGGGGCAGCTGCTGCTGAAGGTTGAACACATTGCGACGCTGGCGATCAGGCAGATAGCAGTAGCTGCAGTCGAGGTTGCAGAGCGACGTCGACTGGATCACCAGCAGACCGATGGGGCCGTATGCAGAGTGGTTCACCAGTTGGCGAAGCCACCGCGGTAGCCGTTGGCGAAGCCGCCGCCGCCGTTGCCCCAGGCCCGACGCCGGGCGCCACCATTCCCCCAGGCCCGTCCACCACCGTTACCCCACGCGCGTGCGATTTCCTCATCAGTGAGGAGGCCGTTGCGTTTCATCAGCGCCCAGGCTTCGGGGCTCATGCGCTCGATCCGCTGTTCGAGAGAGTTGCCCAGATCAGGTTCGTTATGTACCGCAGCTCTGGACGATTCGCAGAGCACCGCACTCGTTGCCAGAACGGCTGCGAAGGTGAGAAGGCTTGTCTTGTTCATGGTTGATAAAGCGAATGATCAAGTCAGAAATCGATATCAGGACTGCGGACTGAATTGAGCGGCCGTGGAGAGAACGATCGTGAAGAATGCGCTGATCTGGTCATCCTTCAGCCCAACGGTGCTGTCGGTGCCGATCCAGGTGTTGATCGCCGAGCGGACTCCGTCGTCATCGTTGATGTATCCCGAGAGCAGACGACCGATGCCCAGATTGCTGATGTTGAGAAGATGGGGAGTGGTGTCTGCCACCACGCATCCCACACCGGAGCGTGCGTAGGGCCGATCTGGCACGAGCGAGGAATCCGGGGCCGTTGCGGCCCTGTTGGCCTTCAGCCAGAGGCTGTCGCCACCGAGGATCTCAACGCTTCCATCCTTGACCGCAGCAAGAGCCTGATCGGGGGTGTCGAAGAACTGGAAATTGGCGTCGTCCACTGATTCGGCCAGCACGCTGGCAGCCATGCTGTCCTTGACGGCACCGATCGTCTTGCCGTTCAGGCTCTTGGGTGTGCCATCGACTCCATCCGGTGCGAGCAGTCGCACCCCGCCCACCGAGAACGGCAGGGTATAGGTCAGTGTCCGCTGTCGTTGCCAAGTGAAGGCAACACCGCAGGCGATGTCGGCAGATCCGGATCGGATCATGTCCAGTCCTTCGCGGGCGGAGTTCGCAGCAACCGGTTCGATGCTGACCTCCTTGTCCTGTTTCTTGGGCGACACGTTGATCTGATCGCGAATCGCCTCAAGAACAACGAACGACAAACCGTCGTAGTTGTCGCCGTCCTTCTGGACCATCGGCAGGGAATCACCGAGGACCACGGCTCTCAGCTTGCCGGTGTCATAGACACTCTTGGCCGAGTCACTGG
Organism: uncultured Synechococcus sp.; assembly: GCA_964459855.1. Taxonomy (GTDB): domain Bacteria; phylum Cyanobacteriota; class Cyanobacteriia; order PCC-6307; family Cyanobiaceae; genus Synechococcus_C. The sequence goes on from CAYWOE010000131.1 coordinate 3,459, forward strand.
CCCCCGGTGTCTCGTTCTGACAGGCCACGAGGGCGATCGAGGAAAGAGCGAGCAGGCCGGTAGCGGCCTTCTTGATCAGGCGCATAGGGATGACACCGTCGGATCGGTTTGATCACACCACTAGGCACAGCGGTCAAACCCGGCCAGTTCGAAACTTCGCAAACCTGCCCGATCAGGATCAGCACGAAGTTCCAGATCCCATCCCATTCTGGAAGAGCGATCGTCATGGAGCTGCCAGGTGCTGATCACCATTGATGAGTCCTTTCGTCACCTGAGCCAGCATCTGCGAGACCTCTCGAGCAGCCATCGCATTCTTGTGGCGACGGCCA
>CAYWOE010000132.1:0-3747 GCA_964459855.1 uncultured Synechococcus sp.
CACGGCCGGCAATCAGATACCACTCATCCGACAACCAGACAAATCGACTGCCGAAACGCTGCTGGAACTCATCCTGGAGTGGTTCCACGGCATCTATCACCTGCCCGGCATCCTCAGGAGTCACCGCTCGCAAGCCATCACCGGCAGGCCGGAAGCGCGTCAGGCCCACGGGTACAACGGCAGCTGAAAGTACGGCAGGCCACTCAACACCTGCAAAACCAGCAAGATCCCGGAGTGTGTTCAGCAGTGCATCGCCGTCATTGAGTCCGGGGCACACCACCACCTGAGCGTGGATCTGCAGATCCCTCTGGGCGAACCACTGCAGCTGCTGCAGGAGTTTTCCTGCTTTCGGATTCTCCAGAAGCGTGGATCGCAGATCGGGGTCCGTGGCATGCACGGAAACAAACAGCGGGGTCAGCCGTTGCTGCTCAATCCGCTCCCAGTCCGAATCGCTGAGGTTGGTGAGCGTGAGATAGGAGCCGTAGAGAAAACTCAGTCGGTAATCATCATCCTTGAGATAGAGACTGTCGCGATGGCCGGGTGGCTGTTGATCAATGAAACAGAAGGAACAGCGGTTGGTGCACTGACGAAGGCCGTCAAACAGAGCTTCCGTGAACTCGAGACCAAGCCCGTCATCCGCATCTTTTTCCAGCTCAACGCAATGCAGCTCACCAGCGCTGTCACGAACTTCCAGCGTCAGCTCCTCCTCAACAATGAGATAGCGGTAATCGATGAGGTCGCGAGGACGCACACCATTGATGCTGAGCAGTTGATCTCCGGGCTCGAATCCCAGTTCCTCCCCGATTGAACCCGCCTCAACGGAAGCCACCACAGCAGGCTCAGGCTGTCGCGAAGGACTTTCGGGGTCCAGAGCCGTGACAGCAACCCCTGCGGAGGGTTCATTCCACACAGCGAGAAGGCGACTGTCATCAGTTTGAGCCTGCAGCGGACCACCACACCAGCAGCAACACTCCAAACAGGAGTCGGTAGATCACAAAAATCCAGGTGCTGTGACGCTGCAGGTACTTCAGCAACCAGTCGATTGCCAGCCAGGACACCAGTGCAGCTGACGCTATTCCGATCAACAGTGGAAACGCTCCACCAGCGCTGGGCTCACTGAAGGCGTCTTTGAGCTGGACAAGACCCGCCAGAGTGATGGCTGGTATCCCCAGCAGAAAGGAGAAGCGGGCGGCATCCGATCGCTTCCAGCCGTCAAACAACGAGGCGGTGAGTGTGCTCCCCGACCGGGAAACCCCTGGGATCAAAGCAAGCACCTGCGCGAGACCGACCACCAGACCATCTCTCCCCTGAACCTGATCAAGCCGCTTGAAACGCGGACCCAGTTGCTCGGCCAGAGCCAGCAGCAATGCCATCACGATCGATACAACGGCGATCACCGGTTCACTGCGCAGCGCCGATGTCTCGTAACCCGGCCAGAACATTTTGATTCCAACCCCCACCACAAGAATCGGCAGCGTGCCGACCGCCATTGCGATCCCCAGACGGGCCTCCGGTTCGCGCCACTTCCCTCTGCGAAGAGCCGCACTGGTTCCCCTCCAGACAGTCCTGAGGTCGTCTCGGAAGTAGCCGATGACCGCAATGATGCTGCCCAGCTGAATCACCGCAGTGGCGGACACGCCTGGGTCCTCCCAACCGGCAAGGGCGGGCACCACCTTCAGATGAGCCGTACTGCTGATAGGAAGAAACTCAGTGAGTCCCTGCACAACACCGAGCACAACATTTCTCCAGATGGCCTCGAGCAGACCTGGATCTGACACCGCTGACTTCCTGAACGCAGGTTTCAGGACGCTATCGCCGGATCAAACGGCAAATGACATCAGCAACCTCACAAAAACGCTCAACGAGGCGCAAATCTTCTAAGGTTTCAATCCTTTCTTCACATCGGGGCGGAGGCGGATCGTTGTTCAGTGGGCTGATACGCAACCAAGCCCTCGCTGAGCCGGTTCAATCGCTCGCTCTTGGACGCATTGGACTCCCCTTCTGGGCGTCGGCTCTGGTCGTTCTGCCGGTGTTTGTTCAGGCTCCCTGGGTTCGCATTCAACCGTTCACCTCCTGCCTGTTCGGTCTGGTGATCCTCGGGGTAGGTGTGATCACCAACGCGATTGCACCCAGGAAAGGTCAGGACTTCGGATCACTTCTGGTCGGATTCAGTGGCAGCTGGCTTGCTGGCAGCCTTTTCTGGGGGTGGCTGGCGAGTCATCCACTGCTGCACCTTCCGGTGGAGGCATTCGCTTTCCCTCTGGCCATCACCGGCCTGCAGACACGCTGGCGCCTTGGCTGCGCCTTCTACCTCGCTTCACTGCTGGGAACGGCCTTCACCGATCTGGCCATGGCACTCACCGGTGTGATGTCCCTCTGGCCTGCGGTGATTGCGGCCTCGCCAGGGGAGGCATCCGTTCTGCTTCAGGACGCAGCGACATTCGTGCTGAAACCAAGCTCACTGCTGATGGTGGGGTCGATGGGCGTTTTCATTCTTCAGCTCGTCCAGTACTGCCGACAGCGCAGCAACCAGTCAGCACCCGCTGACGCTGCCTGGAATCTTGCTGCAGCGGTGTTGTTCACAACTCTTCTGATCGACGGACTGTTCCTGTCGCTCTCGTTGCTGGCACCGGAAATGAGCGGTCTGGTCTGAAACGAACTGCAAAAAACTGCGTCGCGTCCAAAGGGTTTCAGGCGATGGCACTTGTATGGTTTGCAGACCGGCATCGCCGGTAATCAACCCGTTCCGATCATCAAGACGGAGAGTTTCATGAAGCGTCTGCTGTCCTGGCTGACCGGCATTGTTTTGATGGCAGGTCTGCTGATGGGCCTGTTCCTGCCCACGAGCGTTCAGGCTGCCGACATCCGCAACGTGGCTGACGACAAAATCGCTGAACGCGGCGACAAGGTGGACCTCAACAATTCCTCTGTGCGTCGTTTTCAGCAATTCCCCGGCATGTACCCCACTCTTGCCGGAAAGATCGTGCTGGGTGGGCCTTACGAAAGCGTTGATGACGTTCTCGCTCTCGATCTCACCGATCGTCAGAAGGAGCTTTTCGAGAAATACAGGGCCAATTTCACCGTCACGGATCCTTCGATCGCTCTGAACGAGGGCTTCGATCGGATTAACGATGGGCAGTATCGCTGAGGTGACCCTCTGAAAAGCCCGCTTGCCACTGAATGGACTGCGGTGAAACCGCCGGTGATGCCGGCGGTTTTTTGGTGCTGAGATGAAACCCTCCGACCTCGCCAACCAACCGATCCCTCCAGGTCCCTGGGACGTTGTTGTTGTTGGCGCAGGGGCAGCAGGCCTGATGACCTGTCTTGAGCTGCCGGCAGGACTGAAGGTGCTGCTTGTCAATCGCAACACGAGCAGGCGCTCATCAAGCCGATGGGCTCAAGGCGGGATCGCCTCCGTGACACGTCGGGACGACAACAGCGAAAGCCATGCCACAGACACCATCGAGGCTGGAGCCGGCCTCTGCGATGGTGATTCCGTCCGGCTGCTGGTCGACCAGGCACCTCAGTGCGTCGACCGGCTGCTCTCGCTGGGGATGGACTTTGATCGAAACCGTGACGGAAGCCTGGCCACAACACTCGAAGCAGCCCACAGTCATCACCGCGTTCTGCATGTCCAGGACAGGACCGGTCATGCCCTGGTCGATGTGCTTAGGGAGCATGCCGAGCAGAGGCCTGGATTGCTGCACAGGCGTGGTGTTCGCGTCAGCCAGCTCTGGGTGGAGGACG
>CAYWOE010000133.1:0-3723 GCA_964459855.1 uncultured Synechococcus sp.
CGGCCATCTTGTGGGTTTCTTCGCGTTTGCGAACGGCGCTGCCAGCTTCGTTGGCCGCATCCATCAGTTCACCGGCGAGCTTCTGAGCCATGCTGCGACCGTTGCGGGCACGGGAGAAACTCACCAGCCAGCGCAGAGCCATGGCGGTGCCACGTTCCTGCCGCACTTCCATGGGGACCTGATAGGTGGCACCACCGACACGACGCGCACGCACCTCAACAAGCGGAGTGGCGTTCTTCACCGCGGTTTCAAAGAGCTCGATCGGATCACCACCGGTGCGGTCCCCGATCAGACCGAAGGCGTCGGAAAGGATTCGCTGAGCCGTTGACTTCTTGCCGTGCTTCATCAGCCGAGCCACGAGCATCGTGGCGAGGCGGTTGTTGAACTGAGGATCGGGAAGGACCGGGCGCTTGACTGCGGCGTTACGGCGTGACATGGACTGTCAAATAAAAAGAGAACTGAGGAAGGTGAAGGTGATGCGGCTCATCGGTCCACTGGGGACCAGCGCAGATCATTCCTTCGGAGACTTGGCGCCGTATTTGGAACGGGACTGACGGCGATCCTTGACCCCTGCGGTGTCGAGAGTGCCGCGAATGATGTGGTAGCGAACTCCTGGAAGATCCTTGACACGACCGCCTCGGATCAAGACAACCGAGTGCTCCTGGAGATTGTGACCGATGCCGCCGATGTAGGCAGTGACCTCGAAACCGGAGGTGAGACGCACACGGGCCACCTTGCGGAGAGCCGAATTCGGCTTCTTCGGAGTGGATGTGTAGACGCGGGTGCAAACACCACGGCGTTCTGGGCACGCCTTCAGAGCTGGCGATTTTGTTTTCGCCTTGGAGCTCTGGCGCTCGGTCCGGATCAGTTGCTGAATGGTTGGCATCGACGGTCGCGTGGCGGCCGGAGATCCGACCTGATTCGACAATCCATCACAATACCGGGTCGACCCGCCGGATTCGCTATGACCCGACCGAAAACGGTGGTGCAGGCCCTCCGGCAGCCTGTACTGGGTCTCAGCAGCATGACGAGTGACTCCCTCGGCTCTGGGAACGGATGTGCCGGCAATGGGCGTCTGTCGCCCCGGTTCGTCTGCTGCAGTCGCTTGATTGCCAGCGTGCCAGACGACTTTCAGCGGCGAACCCACCCCAGCCCGTTCTGAACCCTGGGTGTCACCCCCCGTCCGGTCATCACGGTCCGGTTGGCTGCCAGGAGTGTGGTGGAACTGCCACCATCAAGATTGAGGGCATCCAGCATGCGCAGCTGCCTCAGAGCCAGCGTTGTCTCCAGCAGGGTGGGGTCACTGCCTGAGACGCCCTTGAGAGTCATCAGCCACACATGGGTCGTGTCCTGGCCGACGACCGTTCTCGGAGCAGATTGGGAGAGAAATCCTCTGCTGAATCCCTCCTGGCGACCTTTCAGCACCACCTGGCCGTTGTTCAGCAGAAGCGGACCTCCGGCAAGCACATTCGGCTGCTCTCCGACCGGACCGGATGAGCGCAGGTTGATGATGACCCGATCACCGGGCTGAGCGGGAAGTGGAGCTCCTGCACGGGAGACGATCAGGGATGTCCCAGCGGCCAGAGGCACTCCACGGTTCAGTTCGGCTCGACCAAGCTGATCGGTCACCATTCCATCCCGCACCGTGAGGGCCTTCTCCTCTCCGCTGAGGGCTTTGTAAACCGGCCCCCACGCTCGGGTGTAGCGACTGAGCCCGCGCTGGACATAGCCGCTGTTGAGAAATCCCAGTCCCCAGCGACGTCCGCCATTGACCTGCATGGACTGATCCAGACGAAGACGGCTGAAGAGAAGTCTTTCTCCTGGCGTCCAGCCGATGGCCCCCCGGTTGAGAATCGGTCCTGAAAGCCAGGTTCCATCGACACGAAGAGCGCCCAGAGGCAGCTGACGCACTCGATTGAAGAACCCTCCGTTCACTGCCAGCAGTGCTTTTTCAGGCTGAGCCAGCTGGCTCAGAAAGCGAATTCCTGTCTGTGCCCCACGAGCCGCGAGCGGTCGCAGCATCAGCGATCTGCTGTTGAACGGAGCCCCTGCCCTGAAGATCCTCACCGGTTTGACCCCGACCCGAACCGTGCGTACATCAAGCACCAGTCCGCCGCGGGTTTCGGCCTGGATCGCTGGATTAAGCAGGGCTGCCTGCAAGGCATTGCCTGTTGTTCGGCTCCCGGAGGACTTCCGGGTCGTCAACCCGTCAACCACGATCCGCCAGGGAGATGCCAGTGTCAGCGTCGGACGATCAGCGTTGCCCTTGAAACGCAGCAACTGACCTGCACGCCCCACATTCAGGCCGATTCCCCGCAGCTGGGCGGCCTGGGAGGCAGTGATCGAGACCCCGAGCAGCAGATCATCGTTCTGTCGCTGCACCAGTGCGGGCCCGGTGAGATCCAGAACCAGCCTGCCAGCTGTGCTGCCACGCCCCTGACGCAGTTTCAACACCCTGGGTGCTTTCAGCGCAACGGACAGGACTCCAGCACGATGGCTGGTGGTGACATTCAGTGACCTGAACCAAGGTGCTGCATCAATCGCCACTTCATCACCGAGCGAGCGCTTGCTCAATGTCTCCAGGGATGACTTCTGACCGAACCACTCCAGTGTTTGACCGTTGGTTGAGCGAACGCGCTGAAAGCCGAATCGTCCGATCAGCAGATCCAGGGGGATCCAGAGCTGCTTTGGAGACCGCCGGTTGCCCCCGACCCAAAGCCAGGATCCCTGGGATTCAATGCCCCCGACTTTCAGTCTGGTGCCGTTGCTCTGGTCAGCTGCCCGCACCTCAGTGACCGGTGCCGGTGGAGGAGGAGACGAAAGCATGCGCAGACGCTAGCCGGAGTGGCCAATCCTTAGGATCGAAGGTGCCTCGTGATGGATGTTGCATCCGCCGCGGGGTCAGCCCGACTCCCATCCAGGTCATGACTCACCTCACAGGATCCTCCTGGCCTTACAGCGACAGCGCTGCGCCCCAGGCAGTGGCTGGTGAGAAGGACGCCTGTGGTGTGGGTTTTTTGGCGCAGATGCAGGGCCATCCCAGCCACTGGGTGCTGAAACAGGCCCTGCGTGGCCTTGGTTGCATGGAGCATCGTGGTGGCTGCGGGGGGGACTCTGACTCCGGAGACGGCGCAGGGGTGTTGTGTGAAATTCCCTGGTCCTACCTCAGAGCAATCTGGCCGGAAGCCACTGCTGCAAAGGGTCTTGGAATGATGTTCCTGCCCACGGATGCTGAGCGCCGCGAGCAGGCTCGCAGCTTTTTTCGGGAGGAGGCTGCCGCCCTGAACCTTGAGTTCGCCGGTTGGCGCGAGGTTCCAGTCGATGCCGCGGTTCTCGGACCAATGGCTCGTGAAACAGCACCGGCCATCGAGCAGTGGCTCGTCAAAGGAGGACCCGATGGTGATGCTTTCGACGCGCTCCTGCTGCGTCTCAGACGTCGTGTCGGTGCCAGGGCAAGGGAAGCCTGGGGGGCTGAGCGCTCACGCGATCTCTACGTCGCGTCCCTGAGCAGCCGCACCGTTGTTTACAAGGGCATGGTGCGTTCCGAAGTGCTTGCCCAGTACTACGCGGATCTTCGCGACGTCCGTTTTGAAGTGAGTTTCGCGGTTTACCACCGGCGCTTCAGCACCAACACGCTTCCGCGCTGGCCCCTGGCGCAGCCGATGCGTCTGCTGGGACATAACGGTGAGATCAACACTCTGCTGGGCAATCTCAACTGGGCCA
>CAYWOE010000134.1:0-3684 GCA_964459855.1 uncultured Synechococcus sp.
TGGGATGGGGAATCGCTGTGATGGCGCTGACCACCTACCCCTATGTGTTCCTGCTGAGCACCGAAAGCTTCACCATCTGCGGACGCCGGCAGCTGGAGGCCTGCCGATCTCTCGGTGTCGGACCATGGAACAGCTTCCGGCGGATTGCACTCCCCATGGCCCTGCCGGCAATCGGTGCAGGCATCGCCCTCATGGGAATGGAGGTCCTGAATGAATACGGTGCCGTGCAACTGCTCGGGATCCCCAGCCTCTCGGCTGGAATTCTCGAAGCCTGGAGAATCGAAGGCAATCCCGCTGGAGCTGTAGGGCTTGCTCTGATCACACTTGTCATCGTGCTGGTGCTGCTGTTCGGCGAACGCCGACTGCGCAGCCGCAGCCGTCGCTGGTCCGAGGGCGTGGCCGGTGGAGAGTCACCGGCATGGAAGCTGAGCGGCTGGCGGGCTCTCTCCGCCCAGGCTCTGGCGGCTGCGCCACCCCTGATCACGCTTGGCATTCCGCTGTTGTGGGGCGGAATGAACTGGCAGCAGTTGGCCACCGGCCTGACACCCGAACTGCTGCTGCTCACCCTGCGCACGCTGGGGCTCGCTCTGGCGGCGACCCTGCTGGCGGGCCTGGCAGCACTCTTGCTGGCCATCGCCAAACGCTGGAGTCGTGCCAGATGGCTCAGAGGGGTGACGTTTCTGGCGGGCATGGGCTACGCCATTCCAGGGGCAGTTCTGGCCCTGGCTCTGCTGGTGATCGGCGGACCCTGGCAACTGTCACCGATTCTTCTCCTGCTCTGGGGATACAGCGATCGCTTCCTCGCAGTGAACAAAGGTGGCATTGATGCAGCTCTGGAGCGACTCTCTCCCAGCCTCGACGAAGCAGCGACAGGACTGGGATTGCGTTGGCCGGCTGTGCTCAAACGGGTTCATCTACCGCTTCTGCGCGGTCCCATCCTTGTCGGCAGCTTGCTGGTGTTCGTGGACACCGTGAAGGAGCTGCCGCTCACATTCGCGCTGCGACCTTTCGATTTCGACACGCTTGCGGTGAGAGTGTTTCAGTACGCCGGTGATGAGCGACTCGCCGCTGCACTCTGGCCGGCAATGATGATCCTGGTCCTCGGTCTGGTTGCTTCATCCGCACTGGTCCCCCGATTGGATCGGGATACGGAGTAGAGGTCGCGATCAGAAGGTGAAACGACCCGGCTCACAGTCAGGCCCATGCCTCGGTGCCAGAACCGACAGCCAGCTGGTCTTGAGAGGGTTGAAACCATCGTCGCTCACCAGCAGAAGTGGAATTCGACCATCCCTCATCGCCGGGCCCCACGTCATTCCCTCCCAGTTGGCAGATGGCAGACCATCGGCCAGCAGATCCCAGCTTTGCATCGGCTGAATCGGCGGAACGAGGGTTGAATCGGCGTTCCGCAGCCGCAGAAGCTTCAGATGGGCAGACCAGCCGACGGGGAAGGCGAAGCTGCGCATCAGAGCAAGAACATTCGAGTCTCTCCCCACAGCCAGAAGTTCGGTCAAGCCCAGCTTGCGGCTTGCGGCTGAGCCCTCCGGACCGATCTCAACGCCCCCGAGCGGCTCAGGGCGAGGACCGGAACCAGGCCGAAGCCTGGCGAGACGCACCCAGTCCCTGCCCTGATGAGCCCCGTCCTGAATCAGCGGCGCCTCGGCGGCCATGACCAGATCACCATTGGGCATGTGCGTGAGTGCCTCGGGTCCTCGGTTGGATGCGAGCCCCTGTCCCTCTGCTGCCAACCACGCGGAGGGCAGAGTGACTTCGCGCTCCAGACGGCCGTCGAGAAGGTTGTAACGCTGCAGACGCGCTCTCCTCTCTGGGCTTCGACGACCCTCGCTCACAATCCAGGCCTCATCTCCAATCAGCACCAGACCCTCACCGTCAAAGTTCATGGGCAGGGGTGAACCCTTCTGATCACGCAACAGCAGTCGTCGACCTGCCTGAAGCGATCCCTGTTCAGCCTGGATGACACGGCCGAGCCCCTGGAAGGAAACCAGATAGCCCCTGGTCGCATCACTGAGCAACCAGAGACGATCCGGATCTCGCTGATAGGCCACAGCGGAGAAGCCTCCCAACAGATCGCCATCCAGTGCCTTGTGGGGAAGTTCGATGTTTTGGATCAGCTCCCATCCGGCGGACAAAGGACAGGGCAAGGCCTGCACAGAGGATGGCAAAGCCGGCGGTGCTGAGACCATCATGTCTCTAGAGACCTGGGTCGACTGGAACATCATCACCACCACAGCCACAGCAAGCAGGCGTTCCGACTGACCGTGCTGCTCAACGCTGGCCTGAGCGGATTGCAGATCGCCGTCGGGATCGCCTTCGGCTCGATCGCACTGATCGGCGATGCCCTGCATAACGTCAGTGATGTTTTGGGGCTTCTGCTGGGCTGGGGAGCGGAAAACCTGAGCAGCAGACCGGCCAGGGGGAGATTCAGTTATGGATTCGGACGCTCAACCCAGCTGGCAGCCGTCGCCAATGCCGTTCTGATCCTGATGGCCTCAGCCGTCGTCTGCGTGGAGGCGCTGCAACGGTTCAGACAGCCTGAACTGGTGATGGCCGGGCCTGTCGCCATCGCAGCAGGTGCCGGTCTTGTCATCAACTTCGTCTCAGCGCGGCTGTTCGGTTCCGATCACCACGATGATCTGAACCGACGAGCTGCAGTTCTCCATCTGCTCGGGGATGCGGCCGTCTCAGCTGCGGTGCTGCTGAGCGCCCTGCTGGCCGGGGTCACCGGTTGGACATGGATTGACCCCCTCACTGGCCTGGGAGTCGGCATCAGCGTGGGTTGGCTCGGAATCGTGCTGCTGCGCGATGGTCTGGCCGAACTGATGGATGAGGTGCCCCACCGGATTGACCCTGCTGCCGTTCTGGCTGATCTGGAGGCGATGCCTGGTGTGCAGGGCGTTCATCACCTGCACATCTGGTCCATCGGCGGAACGCGCGTGGCCCTCACTGTTCACCTGCAGAGGGATGCGGGCCTGAGCGATCAGGACCCGCAGCTGCTGAGCGCTGTTCGTCAGGCGATGCGAGACAAAGGCATTGAACACTGCACGATTCAGCTGGAGGAGCCTGATGAGGACTGCGGAGAGTCACTCAGCTGAACCAGGCGCAAGGCAACCAGACGATCGAATTTCACACCGGCCGCGGCCAGCAGATCAGCAAGAGTGACCACAAGGCGATAGCTGAGGGCCACGGCCAGCAGTGCGGCCTCCGGCACCGTTGCTCCCAGCCGCAGCAGCAGCACAGCTTCAAACACACCCAGTCCCCCGGGAGCGGCGGGAACCACGAGTCCTGTGGCCCACGCCAGGGCGAAGGCTGCCATCCAGCTGCCGACCGGCAGCGCAGGGTCAAGCCCGAAAACCTGCAGGCAGCACCAGAAACCGGAGAAGCGTGAGGCGATGAACACCAGTTCTGCCGTCAACGGTGCCCAGGGAAAATCCTCACGACCACTTCCGAGCTGCTCCAGAGGAGGAAGGGAGGAAAGGTCAGGATCCGACCGGTTGAGTTGCCTCAGACGGCTGCGTTCAAGCCTGCAGAGCAATGGCTCTCTCCAGCGTGGAAGCAGAAGCAGGGCAGGCAGCGGAGCCAGCACTGCAAGGCCGCTCTGCCAGCCGCCGAAGGGCACCCAGAGCAGAGCGGCCACCGCCATCAACATGGGCTCGAGCAACACCGAGA
>CAYWOE010000135.1:0-3625 GCA_964459855.1 uncultured Synechococcus sp.
GCCTTTGAACCGCTGCGCATCCGCCAGCTGCCACAGGGCGGCGATTACCAGCGCTGTGAGGAATCAGGAACCGACCTCGGACAGATCCTGACCCGCAAGAAGTCAATCGAAGCGCTGCGCAGCATCGATGCCAACCTCGACAAGGCGCTGGGCCGCCTCACCGGTGGGTTGTACATCGTGACCGCAAGCCAGGGCGAGGGTGATGCCCGCCGCAGCGGAGCCATGGTGGCCAGCTGGGTGGCGCAGGCCAGTTTCCGCCCCCCCGGCCTGAGTGTCGCTGTCGCCAAGGATCGTGCGATTGAAGCGCTGATGCAGGTCGGTGACAGCTTTGTGATCAATGTGCTGCGGCAGGACCGCTACAAGCCCCTGATGCAGCACTTCCTCAAACGCTTCCCACCCGGCGCCGATCGATTCGAGGGAGTGAACGTGCTGCATGGTGCTGCTGAGGGTGGCCCGGTGCTCACCGATGCACTGGCCTACCTGAGCTGCCGGGTGGAGCAGCGGATGGAGGGACCGGATCACTGGATCATCTACGCACTGGTGGAACAGGGAAACGTGGCTGACATCGACGGGCGCACAGCGGTGCATCACCGCAAGACAGGCAATCACTACTAATGGTCACAACCGTCGCTGCCAGCTCGGCATCCGCTGACCAGGAAGTGATCACGCTGCCGATCGACAGGGGCGTGATCTGTCTGCGAGGGCTCAGCCCTCAGCGACTGCGATTCGAGCTGGAATACGCACTTGAGCGTGGCAGCACGGCCAACAGTTTTCTTTTTGAACCGGGCCCTGATGCAACCGGCGTGGAGCAACCCGCCGTTCTGGTGCATCCACCGGGAATGACCTACAGCAGCGTTTTCCTGCCGGCACTGCTGAAAGCCCTGCCAGCCACGGATCAGCCCCTGTTGATTGTGGTGGGGCACGTGAACCCCAACCGTGTGGCCTTGCTGCAGGAACTGGCCAGGATCTATCCAGGCCTCGAACTGATCGCGTCCAACCCCGGCGCCAAGCTGCTGGAGGAGCTCTGGAACCAGCGCAAGCCCTCACCTCCAGGGATGGAAGAGGAGCAGCCAGCACTGCCGGCGTTCCCGCCGCTGAGGGTGATCCGACGCGAAGAGTTTCAGCCCCTGAGCAACGGACGCAACCTGCTGCTGCTGCCGGCACCAACACCCCGCTGGCCGGGGGGACTGATGGCCTTCGAACAGCGCTTCGGTCTGTTGATGAGCGACAAGTTCTTCAGTGCCCACCTCTGCACCAGCACCTGGGCCGAGGCCAACCGCAGCAGCACCGAAGAGGAGAGACGTCACTACTACGACTGCCTGATGGCACCGATGGCCCGCAAGGTGGATCTGATTGTTGAGCGTCTGGAGGAACTGAGCATCCGCACGATTGCGCCGGCTCATGGGCCGGCGATTGACACCAGCTGGCGCAGCCTGCTGAATGATTACCACCGCTGGGGAGAGAGTCACCAACAGTCCAGCCTCAATGTGGTTCTGCTGTTCGCCAGCGCCTACGGCAACACCTCGGCGATTGCCGATGCCCTGGCACGGGGCGTCAGTCGCACCGACATCCGGGTCATCAGTCTCAACTGCGAATTCGCACCATCGGAGGAGCTCGTTACCGCCATCCAGACTGCGGATGGAATCCTGATCGGCTCTCCCACCCTCGGTGGCCACGCACCCACACCGGTGGTCTCGGCCCTTGGGACGCTGCTTGCTGAGGGCGACCGCAGCAAACCGGTCGGTGTGTTCGGCAGCTTTGGCTGGAGCGGTGAAGCCGTGGACCTGCTGGAAACGAAGCTGCGGGACGGCGGCTTCAGTTTCGGCTTCGACCCGATCCGGGTCAAATTCAGTCCGGATCGCGCCAAGGTGAAGGAGCTGGAGGAGATCGGCACCCGTTTCGCGCGCAAACTGCTGCAGGCTGAAAAACGTGCTCAGCGCCGCAATGCCGGAAGCATGAGTGAAAGCCGCAGCGATCCAGCCGTTCTGGCCCTCGGACGCGTGGTGGGCTCCCTTTGCGTCCTCACCACGCGCAAGGGCGAACTCAGCGGAGCCATGGTGGCGAGCTGGGTCAGCCAGGCCAGTTTCACGCCTCCTGGACTGACCGTTGCTGTCGCCAAGGACCGCGCCGTGGAAGCGCTTCTGCACAAGGGCGATCGCTTCGCTCTGAATGTGCTTGCTGAAGGACGCGAGAGCGGTCCGATGAGACAGTTCCTGCAGCCGTTCAAACCGGGGGAAGACCGATTCACCGGAATGGAGCTGGAGACCAGTCCCAATGAGCAGCCGCTGCTGCCTGAGGCACTGGCCTGGCTGGAAGGGCGCGTGAGCCAGCGGATGGAGTGCGGTGACCACTGGCTGATCTATGCCGAACTGGACCACGGCGGCGTGTTGGATCAGGAAGCCTCCACAGCCGTCCACCACAGACGCAGTGGAGCCAACTACTGAAGACTCAGCTCGTGCCGATGGCGCCAGACCATGACGCCAGCACCGGCCTGGGAAAGTCGGCACAATTCAGGTTCTGCAGGCCGGGATGATCATGAGCACGACGAACAGTCCGGATGTGCTGGTGATCGCCGCCAGCAACGGCGAGAACCTCAAGCTGGCCAAGCGCTTCGTTGACGAGACGCTCGCACAGGGCAGTAGCGCTGATCTGCTCGATCTGACCACGCTTGAACTTCCACTGTTCACGCCGCGTATGCAGGACAAGGAGGGCATGCCGAGGGAGGTGCCTGAACTGCAGAAACAGCTGATGGGAGCAGCGCGCTGGGTTATCTGCGCACCGGAATACAACGGTTCGATCCCCCCGGTGCTGACCAATGCCATCGCCTGGCTGTCGGTCGAGGGAGATGATTTCCGGGCTCTCTTCAACGGGCGACCGATCGCCATGGCCAGCTTCTCCGGCGGCGGCGGAATGGAGCTGCTGGTGTCGCTGCGCATCCAGCTGACCCATCTCGGCGCTCAGGTGGTGGGGCGCCAGCTGCTCAGCAATCACGCAAAACCGGCGAAAGACGAGAGCATTTCCGACCTGCTGCAACGACTGCTGCAGATGACCCCGCTCCAGCTGTAACTCAAGCGACGCCCGCGCGATGAGCCACTGCGGATTCCGCGGAAACCAATTCGAAAGAGAATCGGGAATTCGCACACACGCCACACCGGGCGTTCTGAAATAACCAGGTCACCGCACAGTCTCCATTCCTCGAATGGGAATCATCCAGGATCCTCAGTACGCGGTGCGCTACCGCGGCTTTGTTCTGCTGCAGCAACAAAACCACAGCTGGCTCGTCAGGCCGGAACGCAGTCCCATGCGTCTTCTGCCGTTTCGCACACCCACCTGCTCGCTGGAGGATGTGAAAGCGCTCGTTGACTGGCGACTGGCAGAGGAAACAACCCTGATGTCGATCGCCTAATGAGTCAGGCGGCCTGGGGCGGCGGCGTTGGCGTTCCCTGTGACTGGATGGGAATCACCAGAGTCGCCCAGCGCTCAGGACGCTCAGGTCGCTGACGTCTGGCCTGGCGAATTCCGAAAGGAACTCTCAGCACATTGGTGCCTTCGATCGGCAACGTGTGACCACGACCAAGAGCTGCCTGAAGGCATTCAGGAATGTCGGGAAGCTGCAGAGAATCTG
>CAYWOE010000136.1:0-3620 GCA_964459855.1 uncultured Synechococcus sp.
GTGCTTCACGAGGCGGATGATTTCGCCGGATATCCGGCACTCAGCGCCGATGGAACCCAGCTGGCCTGGGTGGAGTGGTGTCAACCCGCCATGCCCTGGGATGCCTCCGAACTGCGCTGGGCCCAGATCACCCCATCAGGGCAGCTGAAAGATGTGCGAACGCTGGCAGGAAGCAGACCGGATGCGGAGCAGCAGGTCTCGGTATTTCAACCGCTTTGGCAACCGGACGGCAGTCTGATCGTGGCCGAAGACAGCTCTGGTTGGTGGAACCTGATGCGGCATGCCGACCCCGCGAGCGGCTGGCACAACTGGGAGCGTCCCTGGCCCATGCAGGCTGAGACCGCGATGCCGCAGTGGGTGCTTGGCATGAGCACCACTGCATGGGATGGCGAGCAGCTGCTGGCGGCAATCTGCTCAGACGGTTGCTGGGAGCTGAAGCGCCTGATTGCGGATGGCTCGAGCCACAGCGTGAAACAACCCTTCGACGATCTGAGCGACCTGCATGCGGATGCAGGTCGGGCCGTGGCCATCGCCAGCAATGACCGCATCGGCCAGGGACTGCTGGAGCTGGAGCTGGCCAACGGGGACTGGCAGCACACACCGGCCAGCGAAGCAGCCCTGCCCATTGATGAGATCAGCAGAGGCGAGTCGTTCTGGTTCGATGGCGCAGGAGGTCGTCGCACCCACGCCTGGTTCTACCCACCCCCGGGTGGAGCTCACAGGGACTCCCCCCTGCTGGTGAAAAGTCACAGTGGACCAAGCTCCATGGCCAACCGCGGACTCAGCCTTGGCATCCAGTTCTGGACCACCAGGGGCTGGGGTGTGGTGGATGTCAACTACGGAGGCTCCACAGGATTCGGCAGGGCTTACAGGGAACGACTGAACGGCGGCTGGGGCGTGGTGGACGTGGAGGACTGCGCTGCAGCAGCAACAGCTCTTGCCGCGGCGGGGCGAGCCCATCCGCGACGAATCGCCATCGAAGGAGGCAGCGCCGGGGGCTTCACCACCCTTGCCTGCCTCTGCTTCACCGACGTGTTTCGGGCGGGAGCCTGCCGCTACGCCGTCAGCGACCTCGCCTCGCTGGCCGTGGAGACGCATCGTTTTGAAGCGCGCTACCTCGATTCGCTGGTGGGTGCATGGCCGCAGGATCGCAATCGCTACGAGCAACGTTCACCACTTGGGCATGCCAAGTCGATTCGCTGCCCTGTGATCTTCTTCCAGGGCCTGGAGGACAATGTGGTGGTGCCGGAGCAAACCGAACGCATGGCGGCTGCTCTGAGAAGCAATGGCCTGCCGGTTGAGGTGCAGAGCTTCCCGAATGAAGGTCACGGCTTCCGCGACAGTGATGTGAAGGTGCAGGTGCTGGAGGCAACGGAGGCTTTCTTCCGACGTCACCTTGGGCTCTGATCCGCCTGCCCGTAGTGAAGACCTCTGAACTGAGCATGCACCGCTTGCATCTGCTCATCGGAGAGCACAGGAGGCTCCCCCACCTGAAGAGCCTGCAGATACATGCGAGCCAGGGTTTCCACCTCAACCGCCACCCGCAGTGCTGACTCCAGATCCCTCCCCAGTGTCACCATGCCGTGCCTGGCCAGCAGACAGGCATTACGTGGCCCGAGCGCTTTCACCACATTGTCGGACAGCTCCTTTGTTCCGAAGGTGGCGTATGGAGCGCAGCGGATCTCATCACCCCCTGCCACTGCAACCATGTAGTGAAATGCGGGAATACCGCGGTCATGGCAGGCCAGTGCCGTGGCATGAATCGGGTGGCAATGAACCACAGCCATCGCTTCCGGGCGGCCATTGAGCACATCCGCATGCAGGCGCCACTCCGATGAGGGCCGGCGCTGTTGCCTCCTCAGAGGATGGCCGCTCAGATCAAGCGCCACAAGATCATCAGCCTCCATCTGTTCGTAGGGAAGCGAACTGGGGGTCACCAGAATCCCCCCTTCAATCCGCGCCGACAGATTCCCTGACGTTCCCTGGTTGAGACCTGTGCTGTTCATGCAGCGTGCCACGTTCACCAGCTGCTGACGCAGCGTCTGATCGTCATGGTGATCAGCCAAGGGCATACAGGCTCTTCAGCCCCTCCTCACTGGCATCAGCCACACCCCGGTCCGTGATCAGCGCCGTCACCAGCCGCGCAGGGGTCACATCGAAAGCCGGATTGAACCCCTCGCTGCCCTCTGGCGTGAGCTGCACTTCAGCAACACTTCCCGCCGCTGGTCCATCGAGCACACGTCCCTGAATCGCGATCACCTCCTTTGCCGAGCGGGCTTCAATGGGGATCTCCGCCAGGCCATCGGCCAGGCTCCAGTCGATGGTTGACGCGGGCAGAGCCACATAGAAGGGCACGCCGTTGTCCTTGGCTGCCAGGGCCTTGAGATAGGTTCCGATCTTGTTACAGACATCGCCACGGCTGGTGGTGCGATCGGTCCCGACGATCACCGCATCCACCTCACCGTTCTGCATCAGGTGGCCTCCCGCGTTATCCACGATCACCGTGTGGGGAATTCCCTCTCTGCCGAGTTCATAGGCCGTGAGCGATGCACCCTGATTCCGGGGGCGGGTTTCATCCACCCACACATGGAGATCAAGCCCTGCGCGTTTGGCCTTGTAGATCGGCGCCAGAGCTGTGCCCCAGTCAACCGTGGCCAGCCAACCTGCATTGCAGTGAGTGAGCAACTGAAAAGGCTTACTCCGGCATGCCGCCGGTCTGGCCGCCGCAAGCTCTTGGATGATCGAGAGGCCGTGGTCACCGATGGCGGAACACATGGCCACATCCTCTTCAGCAATCAGGCCGGCTTCCTCCCGAGCCGCTTCGGCACGTTGCTCAGAGGGCAGCGGCAGAACCCGATCACGCACGCGCTCCAGCGCCCAGCGGAGATTCACCGCCGTGGGGCGTGTGGCATTGAGCAGGTCAAAGGCTGCTGCCAGGGCAGCATCACCGCCATCCTCCTGAAGAGCCAGCATCAGGCCGTAGGCACCTGTCACCCCGATCAGCGGGGCGCCGCGGACCACCATGGTGCTGATGGCCTCCGCCGCCTGATGACAGGTGCCGAGATTGCGTGTGACCAAGCGATGAGGCAACTGGGTCTGATCAATCACCCAGACCGAACGACCGTCCGGCTCGAGTCCGATGGTGCGCCAGGCCCGGCCGTCGATGTTCATTCGGATCGTTGGGGAAGACCTCGGCCAATCTGCCTGCCCGCTTCACAGTGGTTGAACAGGCAATGCAGTTGGCCAGGACAGCATGAACAGGTTCAGGAGTTGTCGCGGAAAAAGCTGATCACACTCTCAAGCTCATCAGCGAAGCGATCAATTTCCGCCGGGGTTGTGATGAAGCTGAGGCTGGCTCGGGCTGAACCTGTGACCTGGTAGTGGCGATGCAGAGGCTGGCAGCAATGATGACCACTCCGGATGCAGATTCCGGCCAGATCAAGCATGGCGGCGATGTCGTTGGCATGAATTCCATCCACCAGGAACGTGGCAAGGGCCGCGCGACCGGGTTGTTGCTGAGGCGTGGGTCCAAGAATTCGCAGACCGTCGATCATCTGAAGGCGACGGAACAGATGCACGGTGAGTTCTGCTTCCCACGCGGCGATGTTCTCGAGCCCGAT
>CAYWOE010000137.1:0-3614 GCA_964459855.1 uncultured Synechococcus sp.
GAGCACAGTGGCTTCGATGTCCAGAGTGCCGATGATGGAATCAAAGGACAGGCTCTGGCTCTGCAGTACAGCCCTGATCTGATCCTGCTCGACTTGATGCTTCCCAAGGTGGATGGTCTCACCCTCTGCCAGCGTCTCCGGCGCGATGAGCGCACCGCTGCCATCCCGATCCTGATGCTTACAGCCCTTGGCGGCACCAAGGACAAGGTGAGCGGTTTCAACTCCGGTGCTGACGACTACCTGACCAAGCCCTTCGATCTGGAGGAGCTGCAGGTCAGGGTCAAGGCCCTGTTGCGCAGAAGCGAGCGTGCTCCGGTTGGAACATCCAGCAACCACCACGAAATCCTCAGCTATGGCCCGCTGACCCTCGTGCCGGAACGCTTCGAGGCGATCTGGTTCGACCGTCCAGTGCGTCTGACCCACCTCGAATTCGAGCTGCTGCATTGCCTGCTGCAGCGCCATGGCCAGACAGTGGCTCCGTCGCTGATCCTCAAGGAAGTCTGGGGCTACGAACCTGACGACGACATCGAGACCATTCGGGTGCATGTGCGCCACTTGCGCACCAAGCTCGAGCCCGATCCACGTAAACCGCGATTCATCAAAACGGTCTACGGGGCTGGTTATTGCCTTGAACTGCCGACAGGTGCTCAGCTCGAAGGGCTTCAGGATGTGCTTGCCCAGGCCCGTCAGGAACGAGAGCAGAAAGATCAGGAGAGTCGCGCCAGCGCCTGAGTCTTCCCTGATCAGGTCTCGATCAGATTCAGCAGAGCCACCTCCCAGGCAAGTCTGGGTTGAACAAACGACAGCAAGTGCTGTCTGAGACGATCGAGTCTTTTCAGCTGTGAAGGCCTGCTGGTGGCATCCCACAAAGTGTGCTGCCACCAGTTGATCATCCAGAGCTGCTGATCACCGTCCAACTGCTCCGTGAGGTCTCTGGCCAGGGCCAGAGCTTCGAGGGGTGTGGTCGGCAGCGTTTGCAGTCGTAGCTTCAGATCCTCTGGAATGGTGCTCCAGATCCGGACATGTTCAAGCAACGCCCCTGGCGATCCTCCGCCCAGCGCCAGCAGTTCCGGATGACTTGCGGCCAGCGAAAGGGCTTGCTCTCCCTGCTGCTCCGGTAACCGGGCAAGCACTGAGCGCATGCACACCTCGCTGAGGCGTGTGAAACGAATCTGCTGGCATCGCGATCGAATCGTGGTCAGCAGTCGTTCCGGTGCAGCGCACAGCAGGATCAACAGTCCGTGACCGGGCTCTTCAAGAGTCTTCAGCAATGCATTGGCGGCTCCCTCCGCCATGGCCTCGGGTTGCTCAAGAATCACCAGCCCCCTTGGCGATTGCAAAGGCTGACGCGCCAGAAATCTGCTCAGCTCACGGATCTGGTCCAATCGAACCTGCGGTGGTGTCCGCTTGCTCACGCCCGTGGACTCGGCTTCGGAGCGTGGGATCAGACGACCCTGATGGTTGTAGGTGGGCTCCACCCAGAGCAGATCGGGATGGTTGCGTTCCTCGAGACGGCGCCGTTCACGCGGCGCGCAATCCCCTTCACCCAGCAGACCCTCCAGAAAGCGGAGAGCAGCAAGACGTCGACCCACGCCGTCAGGTCCACTGAACAGATAGGCGGGAGCGACCCGCTGTCTCTGCAGTGCAGCGATGAGCAAGCGTTGCGCCAGCGGCTGCCCCTGCAGATCAGCGAACAGGGCCTCCGTCACAGCGGTGCCTGATCCAGCCAGTCCTTCAGCAGCCTGCGCATGACCTGCTGCACCTGATCAGCGCCCTGATCCGCTGCCACCGGCGTCCATTGGCGTTCGACTGACAGACGCTGAAAACCTCTGGAAACCCTTGCCAGGAAAGCCTCCCCCTCCGCTTCGATCCGATCATCGGCTCGGGAGCCGCGACGCCTGAGGCTCACTTGAAGGGGCAGATCAAGCCAGAACGTGATGTCTGGAGCGATGCCAGCCGTGGCGATTCGCTCCAGATCAACGATGGTCTGCAGATCCAGCCCTCGCCCATGACCCTGATAAGCCAGGGTGGAACCGCTGAAGCGATCGCTGAGAACCCAGTCACCCCGAACCAGTGCGGGACGGATCACCTCTTCAACATGCTGAGCGCGATCAGCGGCATAAAGCAGCAATTCAGCAGTGGGAGCCGGAGACGCTTCCTGCGGCGGATTCAGCAGCAGCTCACGCAGAGCCTGACCCAGAGGCGTTCCTCCAGGTTCACGCGTGCAGTGAAGTGTCGCACCGGGTGGCATCAGACCACTGTCTGGAAGCCATTCGGCCAGAAGTCGCAGCTGGGTCGTCTTGCCACAGCCATCGATGCCCTCAAGCACCAGAAAACGTCCGGTCATCGTCAGCGCACACTCAGGCTGAGGGCATTGAGAACAACCGAAACCGAGCTGAGGGCCATCAGCAGTGCAGCAAGCGGCGGAGACAGAAGCAGATTGAAACCGGGCAGCAGAGCACCGGCGGCGACTGGCAAGGCAATCATGTTGTAACCGAATGCCCAGAACAGGTTCTGGCGAATCTTGGCCATCGTGCGCCTTGCAAGGGTCAGCGCTTCCGGCAGAGCCTCGAGCCGGTCGCCGAGCAGCACCAGATCGGCTGTGTCCTGAGCAATCTGCGTGCCGGTCCCCACAGCGATTCCAAGATCAGCCGCGGCCAGAGCAGGAGCATCGTTGATGCCATCTCCCACCATTCCCACTGTCTCCTCTGAACGCCAGCGTTCGAGACGCTCCAGCTTCTGATCCGGAAGCAGCTGCCAGGCCAGCTCATCATCGGCAAAGCCGAGCATCCGCGCGATCTTTTCAACAGCCTGTCGGCGATCACCGCTGAGCATCCCGAGCGTCAGTCCCTGATCTCTGAGGCGCTGCAGTGCAACGGAAGCATCGGGCCTGAGTCGATCGTCGATGGCCACCACACCCAGCGGTTGGTCATCGAGGCCAACAGCCACAAGGGTCTGTCCTCGCTTGAGGGCTTCCTCAACCGCCTGACGTTGCACATCCGACCACACCACACCTTCCTGCTGCAGCCATTCAGGAGAGCCCACACGCAGGTGCCCATCCAGAGACTCCAGTGTCCCCTCCATGCCTGAGCCGGGCAGTGTCCGACTGGCTGTGACCGGCAGAAGACTGAGATTCAGACGCTGGGCCTCCTGCAGCAGGGCATGGGCCAGCGGATGACGACTCGTCTGCTCAAGGCTTGCTGCCAGCTGGATGGTGCGCGCGGAATCGTCACTGGCCAGCACCGCATCCA
The DNA here is from genome assembly GCA_964459855.1 of uncultured Synechococcus sp. Taxonomy (GTDB): domain Bacteria; phylum Cyanobacteriota; class Cyanobacteriia; order PCC-6307; family Cyanobiaceae; genus Synechococcus_C. The sequence goes on from CAYWOE010000137.1 coordinate 3,252, forward strand.
CGAGCGGACGACCCAGGGTGAGCGTTCCGGTCTTGTCAAAGACCATGCGCTGAATGGACGCGGACTGTTCGATGACATCTCCGCCGCGGAACAGCCAGCCCTGACGCGCAGCGAGTCCGGAGGAGACCGTGATCACCGTGGGGGTGGCAAGACCGAGGGCGCATGGGCAGGCCACCACAAGCACGGCAATGGCCAGTTGGAGTCCGAGACCGAAAGGCGTCTGCGCTCCGGCACCCAGAGCACCGTGAAGAGCAGGGTCATGGCCGTGATCCATCAGAACGACAGGGACGTCCAGCACCTGCGGCCAGACACGACTGCCCAGCTGCCACCAGAACAGGAAGGTCAGCACCGCGAGGCTGACGA
>CAYWOE010000138.1:0-3605 GCA_964459855.1 uncultured Synechococcus sp.
AGGAGATTTCTTCGCGCTTCATGTCCACTGCAATTGCCCAGCAGAAGATCCGCATTCGCCTGAAGGCGTTTGACCGCCGCATGCTGGATCTGTCCTGCGACAAAATCATTGAAACCGCCGATAACACCGCAGCAACTGCGATCGGCCCGATACCCCTTCCCACCAAGCGCAAGATCTACTGCGTGCTGCGATCTCCCCACGTGGACAAGGATTCACGCGAACATTTCGAAACGCGCACCCATCGCCGCATCATTGATATCTACAGCCCTTCCGCCAAGACGATCGATGCCCTGATGAAGCTCGATCTGCCCAGCGGAGTCGACATCGAGGTCAAGCTCTGAGCAGAGCACGATCATCCTGTCAGCTGCCTAAGATTCGACTCTTCGAGCGTTTTTTGCGTGGCTGACCTGTCCGTCAGAGAACTCCCCTTATTTCCTCTGCCGGATGTTGTTCTGTTCCCCAGTGACGTTCTGCCATTGCACATCTTCGAGTCTCGCTATCGAATGATGCTGCAGAGCGTTCTGGAGAGCGATCGACGCTTCGGCGTTGTTCGCTGGGACCCTCGCAGTCAGAGCATGGCCAGCATCGGCTGCTGCGCTGAAGTGATCCAGCACCAGACCGGTGAGGATGGGCGGAGCAACATCGTGACGCTGGGACAGCAGCGTTTCAGGGTCCTGAACGTGACCCGTGAAACGCCTTTCCGCAGCGCGATGGTGAGCTGGATCGAAGATGATGCTGAAGCTGACATCGATCAGCTTCACAGCCTCAGTGAATCGGTCACCAAAGCACTCCGTGATGTAGTCGAGCTGACCGGAAAGCTCACTGATTCCCCGACGGCACTGCCCGACGATCTGCCCGACCTGCCGAGGGAACTCTCGTTCTGGATCGGTGCTCATCTGGGTGGCCCCGTGGCCGATCAACAGCAGGAACTGCTGGAACTCACGAGCACCCGGACCCGACTTGAACAGGAGTTCGAAATGCTCGATGAAACCCGTCGACAACTTGCAGCACGCACAGTGCTGCGTGACACCCTTTCCTCCGCCGATTCAGGCAACGGTTGATGTCTCTCTCCACTTTTCTTGGTCCGGCAGTCATCGGACTTGCCGCTGCAGCGGGTGCTTATGCACTCTGGACAAGACGCAGCAGAACCTATCACTCCAGCGAAAGCGTCGCCTCTGCCTATGACGCCTGGACAGAGGATCGACTTCTTGAAACTCTCTGGGGTGAACACGTGCATCTCGGGCATTACGGCGACCCTCCGGTTCGACGTGACTTCCGCCAGGCCAAGGCCGATTTTGTGCATGAACTGGTGCACTGGAGCGGACTCGATCGTCTGCCTCCCGGATCGAAAGTTCTGGATGTGGGCTGCGGAATCGGTGGCAGCGCCAGGATTCTCGCCAGGGACTACGGCTTTGATGTGCTGGGAATCAGCATCAGCCCTGCACAGGTCAAACGGGCCACAGATCTGACGCCCGAGAACCTCTCCTGTCGATTTGAGGTGATGGACGCCCTTGATCTGAAGCTTGAGGACGGAACATTCGACGGGGTCTGGACCGTGGAGGCAGGCCCTCACATGCCTGACAAACAGCGCTTCGCCGACGAACTCCTCAGGGTTCTGAAACCGGGGGGAACACTGGCCGCTGCCGATTGGAACCGCCGAGACCCTCGCGATGGCGCACTCGATGCCCGCGAACGCTGGGTGATGCATCAGTTGCTGACCCAGTGGGCTCATCCTGAATTCTCCAGCATTCCCGGCTTCCGCCAGAACCTCGAATCCAGTGATCAGCGCAGAGGACTGGTGGACACCGACGACTGGACCAGAGCAACACTGCCGTCATGGAATGAATCGATCCTGGAAGGGTTCCGCCGGCCTGCCGCAGTTCTGCGACTCGGCCCGCCTGCTCTGCTGCAGGGCCTGAGGGAAGCTCCCACGATGTTGCTGATGCGCTGGGCATTTGCCCGGGGAATGATGCAGTTCGGTGTGTTCCGTCTGTCTACCGATCAGGTGAACTCCGAAGTGGGATAAGAGCCGAAATCGGCCAGATGTTCACACAGCGGCCGCAGAAGAGTCTCCAGTTCCATGAGCACGCCATCAACGGCTGCATCAGGCAGCTCCACATCAACAAAGAACACGTACTCGCCAAGCTCCCGCTTTGAGGGTCTCGACTCGATCCGGCTCATGTTCAGCCCCAGGCCAGCAATCGCCTGAAGAGCTTCGATCAGAGCACCGGGAGCATTGCGATGTAGGGAAAACGCGAGGCTGGCGATCTGCCCATCGCGCCGTCGCTCTCCGCGGTGCAGCAGAAGAAAACGCGTCCTGTTGCCAGCGACATCATTCACCGGGAAGGCCAGTTCCCCCAGGCCCTGACGTTCACCGACGGAACGATCGGCGATCGCAGCTCTGAAACGACTGCCTTTCACCATCCTGGCGGCTTCGGCGGTGGACGTTGTCGGCAGCTGGAGCGCCTCAGGAAGATGGGTTGCCAACCAGCCACTGCACTGCGCCAGGGCCTGAGGGTGTGAGAGCACCTCGGTCACACCCTCGATCGAACCGCTGCTGAGCAGAGCATGACGAATCGGAAGAACCAGCGCGCGCCGGATACAGAGTTCCGGATGAGACCAGAGGGCATCGAGACTGGCCGTGACGCCTCCCTCGACAGAGTTTTCGACCGGTACCACAGCGGCATCGCAACGGCCATCAGCAACATGAGCAACCACAGAACGCAGACCTGTGCAGCCCACCAGTTCGGCCTCACTGATCTTCTCCAGCCGGATCATCTCCCGGGCCGCACGCTCACCGTAGGTGCCTTCCGGCCCAAGAAACGCCATCCGCATCGGCATGGATCCAAGCACTTGCATCGATAGGATCATGCCGCGTCAGCACAAGGGGCATGACCCTTGCCTTCCGCGCCAGCCAACATCTGGATCTGCCGGTCGAAAACCAGGCCGAACACCTGCGCAGCTACCTGCAACAGGAAGACCGAGTGATCAAGGCTCTTCTGGAGGCGAGTCAGCTCGAACTGATCGCACCAGGTCGCTACCGCTACACCGTCACCACACTGCAGGTGTTTCAGCTCCAGGTCAGCCCTGTGGTGATGCTGAAGATCGAGCAGGGTGATGGAACAATCTCCATTCAGGCCACCGACGCGCAGCTCGAGGGGCTTGGCCTTGTGGATGACTTCCAGCTGAGCCTTGAAGCACTGCTGGAGGTCGCCGATCGGGGCTTGCAGGGTGAAGCCAGGCTTGGAGTCAATGTGAGTCAGCCACCACTGCTGAAACTGATTCCCAAACGGGTGCTGGAAAGCACGGGCGAATCGATCCTCAACGGCATCCTGATGACGATCAAAGGTCGGGTCGGACGGCAACTGATCAGGGATTTTCAGGACTGGTGTCTGCAGTCGCCCGACCAGCAGACAACCCGTAGCGAGCAGAGCTCAGACGCCGCTGAACACCTTGGTTAGAAACGTGTGACGATGCATCGGGGTCGGTCCTGAAGCAAGCAGAGCCGCGCGATGTTGAGCGGTGCCGTAGCCGGCATGCCGCTCCAGTGCATAACCAGGAAATCGTTGCGCAAGCCGGCGGATCAGCGCATCTCTCGCTTCCTT
>CAYWOE010000139.1:0-3597 GCA_964459855.1 uncultured Synechococcus sp.
TGATGGCCCGCTGCATTCAGCACGAGATTGATCATCTCAATGGTGTGCTGTTCGTTGACCGGGTCACGGACAAAGGCGGACTCCTCAAGGAGCTCAAGGACCACGGCTTCCAGTCCACAGACGTGCGCCCCATCTCCTGATCCCATGCCGATGAAACCTCTTGCAGGGCTGTTTCTCGCCCTTGCCTGTGTGCTCGGCATCGCTGCAACGGGAAGTGTGTTCGAGCTCGCTTACGGAGACCCAGATCTCGGTGTCACTCTCACCCGATGGATCCTGGGGCTGACCCTCCCGGCCACAGTCGGGTCACTTCTGGTTGCGATTCGGTTGAACAAACCGGCCTGATCAGGGCAGCCGAAGCGCCTCATCACTTTTACGATCCGGACACATTCTTCTGCTTCGATGGCCCGTTTCCGGATCGCCGCTGTCGCTCTCTCGATTTTCGGTGCCACTGCCGCCACTGGACTGAGCTCCGCGGTGCATGCCCAGGGCTCCCTCTTCACCACCGCTGAGGTCGACGCAACCAAGTTTGTTCTGGTTGCCGCTCCGATCGGCTCCGGGGAACGGTCCCAGCTCAATATCTACGAGCAACGCACAAGCGCCCGGCCCTGCTATGCGGTGAGTGGCAGTGCTCCCGCCACTGTGGATCCATTGCTGGCGACCTTTGATTTCACAGGTATCTGCAACCGCTACATCGACGGCAATGGCTATTCACTCCGCATCGGTGGGGATGATCTGGGAACGCGATATCGACTCTCTGTGATCAAGTCGGCCAATGATGTGCAGTTAATGGCCGTGCCCACACGCAACCCCTCTGAACCCACAATGCTGGTGGCCCGGGCGGGAGGTTTCGGCAACAACTTCGTTGAGCTGAAGCTCGAGCCAGGCTGGCGACTGATGCGTCGCCAATACGGCAAGCGAACCCTGGGTCATCTTTATGTGTACCGCGATGGGATCCAGACGGGCGCTGGTGATGATGCTGAATCGACCGTTCCCGACCAGAACGAACAGACGCCCTGAGGTCACTTGCTAGGTTAGTGCGCTGGAAATCTCTTGCTTGTTGAATGACTCAGGTCACGGTCGGCGAAAACGAAGGCATCGAATCGGCGTTGCGTCGCTTCAAGCGTCAGGTCTCCAAGGCAGGCATTTTCGCTGACCTCAAGCGTCTGCGTCATCACGAAACGCCGATCGAGAAGTACAAGCGCAAAGCTCAGCAGCGTCGTCGTCGTCGCTGAACCCTCTCGCTGAATTTCTTCTCTTTGATCAAGGCCGAAGATCCGTATTTCGGCCTGTTGGCTTCCCTGCAGGTTCTGTCGAGACTGAAGACAGAGTCGGGGAATCAACAATGGGCCGCACAATCAATGAATTCCGCTCCTGGATGGCCGAAACTCTTTCTCATGCCATGGGAAATCCAAGGGAGGAAAAAATGACCGTTCCACCTGCCATCGGACCTCAGCCTTACAGCGACAGTCCCAGGTCAGGACGCTGAAGGATGGATCGATGTTGATAGAGCTGTGGTCAGCTCCATGGCTCTGCAACATCAAAGCTCCTGAAGCAGAGGGCTGAAGCGAGGTGGCCCACGCTCACCTTTTTGCTGGCATGCAGGTCAGCCACTGTCCGCGAAACCCGCAGCAGATGCAGCCCACTGCGCATGCTCAGACGCCGCGCGTGCACCAACTCCTCCCAGCGGCTGATGGTCTCTGCTCCGAACCGTCCATGACGCTGCAAGCCTCTGGCATTGAGATCACGGTTGCTCAGACCACGCGGGTTGCGTTGACGCATCCTCTCTCTGGCCTGATGGACTGATTCTGGGCTGAGAGTCTGATCCTGTCCCAGAGAATCCTCAGCCATCCATTCCCGCACGCCGTCGGCTTCCGGTGGTTCGAGTTTCAACTGAAGATCCAGTCGGTCGAGCAGCGGGCCGGACAGACGTCCCCAGTAACGACGTCGTTTCAGTTCGCTGCAGAGGCAGCGGCGGTCTCCGGCCCAGCCGCAGGGACAGGGATTGGTGGCAGCGACAAGCGTCACACGGCTGGGAAAGCGGCAGCGGATTTTTGCTCGGCTCAGCCAGATCACCCCCTCTTCGAGAGGCTGGCGGAGCTGATCGAGCACAGCTCTGGGGAACTCCGTCAGTTCGTCGAGGAACAGCACCCCGCCATGGGCGAGGCTGAGTTCTCCAGGCCGGGGGTTGGCGCCTCCTCCAAGCAGTGCGGCAGCGGTTGAGCTGTGGTGCGGGCTGCGGAAGGGACGCCCTCGGATCAGTTCACCTTTGCCGCGGTTCAATCCTGCAATCGAGTGCAGACGCGTGATTTCAAGAGCTTCATCCCATTCGAGAGGAGGGAGCAGTGCCGGCATCTGATGGGCCAGAGCGGTTTTGCCGCAGCCTGGTGGACCCACCAGCAACAGGTGATGGCCTCCGGCGGCCGCAAGAGCGAGGCCCTTGCGGGCGAGCTGTTGACCCGGGAGCATCAGAAGCCGATTCGGGATGTCGTGCGTCGCGGCGGCCTCCCGAAGGGCGTGATGCCTCGGTTGTTGGCGGCATTGATGCAGCTTGCGGTCGCCATTGAGCAAGTTTTCGACGAGTTCTCGCAGAGTTGTGGCACTGCGGATCACCAACCCCTGCACCAGTGAGGCCTCGGCTGCATCATCTGCAGAGACAGCGAGGGCTCGGGCCTTTTGTTCAGCCGCCTGGCAGGCGATGGCGAGGATCCCTCGGCAGGGCCTGATGCTGCCGTCGAGGCCAAGCTCTCCGGCACACCAGAGGCCGTTGAGAACAGGTGCATCCAGCTGTCCGCTCGCCACAAGCAGGGCCAGTGCGATCGGCAGGTCGAAGGCGGGTCCCTCCTTGCGCAGGTCCGCAGGGGCCAGATTCACCACCACTCTCACGAGAGGACCACGAAATCCGCTGTTGCGCAGCGCAGCCCTGACGCGTTCACGCGATTCCTGAATGGCGGTGTCCGGCAATCCCACCAGCTGCAGGCCTGGCAGACCTGGAGCAAGATCCACCTCAACGGTCACTGGAATGGCGTCGAATCCGAGCAGTGACGCACTCAGGCAGCGTGCCAGCATTGGTTTGATGATCGGTGCAAGGTTCTGATGCCCTGCCTGTCTCACCCCCTTTCCCCTCAAGAGCCCCAGTGCCATGGCCGAGGACACGATCTTTTCCCGCATCCTGCGGGGTGAGATTCCCTGCGATGAGGTCTACAGCGATGAGCGTTGTCTCGCCTTTCGCGACGTGGCTCCCCAGGCCCCGGTGCACGTGCTGGTGATCCCACGGGAGCCGATCCCTAGTCTCAAGGAGGCCGGTGAAGACCAGGCCGCTCTGCTGGGGCATCTGCTGCTGGTTGCGGCCAGGGTGGCCAAGCTGGAGGGGCTCAGTGACTGGCGCACCGTGATCAACAGCGGCGCTGAGGCCGGCCAGACCGTGTTTCACCTGCATGTGCATGTGATCGGCGGTCGCTCCCTGTCCTGGCCTCCCGGTTGACCAGCAGCCGAAAGCTGAACAGCCGCCTCCAGCAACCAGTCGCCAGAATGACCGCAGGTGGTTGATTTCATGGCGTCCCTGCAGTCGTTTCGGGCCCAGCTGACCAGGCTGCGCAG
>CAYWOE010000140.1:0-3567 GCA_964459855.1 uncultured Synechococcus sp.
CAGAGTAATGAACCCTGACTCTCACTGGAGCGTGGGCCCCAATGAGGGGACCGCTCGTGGAAGCATAGGAGGGCAGGCCCACTTCACACGAGAGGGAGTTACAAAGGTTCAATCCGGCCGCCGGCCTGTCCAGACCTGGAATCTGCATCCGCTCGAGCATCAGCCAGCAGCATCCGATTAAGCGCACTGAGCAACACAAACGAACAACACATATCGGTCTATTTAATGCAAATCATTCCCAATAGTGCGTCGCTTCCGTCGGTGCCCAGAATGGGTCCGACTCAAGCTCTGCTCCATGGCGGCATCAGGCCGGACGCACCGAATTCATCGCTGGCTTCAGGCTCTGCTGGCTCTGTGGATCATGGTGTTTCCAGCCGCAGCGGCGCAGGCCTGGCCCGGGGGGGGGAATCGTTCCGGGAGCGTTGAGAAGCGGGCTGAGATTGTCGGTGTCACTCCGCCTTCAGGTCGACTTCAGGAAGTCAGCCCTCCTGGAGCTGTTCAGCAACTTCAGATGGCCTTGAGCGGTCACACACCACGCCTTGAGCTGATCAGACCCGCTGACGGCAGTCTTCTGAAAACAGGAGACGTGCAACTGACTCTGCGGATCGAGGATTGGCCGCTGGCCGAGGATCCAGAACTGGGCCTGGGAGCGCATGTGGCCCTGCAGATCGACGACGCTCCCCCGCTTCGTTTCAGCCACGCCGAGAACGATCGTCTTCAGATCCTTCTGCCCGATCTCAGCCCAGGGAGCCATCGCTTCACGGCCTATGCCGCAATGCCCTGGGGCGAATCCGTGAAATCCCAGGGAGCCAGCCTTCAGTGGCGACTGAATCTCCTTCAGGAGCTTCCAGGCACTCAGCCGGATCAGGATGCGCCCTGGCTGGCAGTGGTCAGCCCCTCAGACCTGGGCAGTGGTGATCCCCTGCTGCTCGACTGGCTGATCTGGAATGCCCCGCTCCAGAACCTGAGGGAGGGAGACGGCCGCTGGAGACTGAGAATCAGCGTGAACGGCGACAGCTTTCTCGTGGATGGCCAGGAGGCGCTCTGGCTGAAAGCCGGCGGAGGGGGAAGCGGCAGCGTGCAGATGGAACTGCTCGATGGCCTTGGAGAGCCCATCACCCCTGCCTTCAACAATCAACTGCGTGCCACCGCAACGCGCGCCGGAACGCGACCTGTGTGGATGCAGTCAAGACTCAGCGATGACCAGATGGCGCGTCTGCTGGGTGAAGCACCCGCTGAAACGGAGGAAGAAGCGGAGCCCGATCAGGAGGTGCCTGACCAGGCAGCCCGGGAGCCAGAGCCAGGAGTTTCCGGATCTGACGATCCCTCAGCTCAGGGCTCTCAGCCTCAATCACCGCAGGAGAATTCGGATGAGGCCGAGCTTGTTGACTCCCTGCCGACACCCGGACAGGAGCAGATCGCTGAATCAGACACGGAAACGCCCCCTGTGATCGATGCTGAGGATGAGCAGTCCCTGTCCACTGAAGCGGGACCCTCCGAAGCCGACCAATCAGATCGCCCTGTTGCCGGCAGCATCCCGCCGCAGAGCGAACCGGCGATCGATCCTCCCAGGCTGCGGGTCAGCAGCAGCCTGGGAGGATCAGCCAGGGAGCTGTTGAATGACGATGGCACCCAGCGTTGATTCACTGAGGCCGTTTGCACTGAACGCTGTCAATTCCAATCCCATCCCCAATCCGCCGGCGGGAGCTTCACTGGCACTTGGCCTTTCCGTGAGTGCCTGGCCTCTGCTTCAGCAGCTTCAGCGATCCGGCCATACAGATCGGGTGGGGCTGACACCAGTCGCAGCCTCCGCACTGGAGACACCTGTCAGCGACATGGTGGTCGCAACCGCCTCGGAACTTCTGGCCGAGCAATGGCGGAACGGAGCAGCCACGATCGTGGTTGGAGCTCTCGGTGCCGTCACCCGATTGATCGCGCCCCTGCTGAGCGACAAGCAGAAGGACCCTGCTGTGATTGTGTTGGATGCACACGGACAACACATCGTTCCGCTGATCGGCGGTCACACGGCTGGAGCGGAGCAACTGGCTCACGAACTGGCAGCGTCACTGGGCGGGGAGGTGGTGCTGACCGGTGATGCGGCAAGTCAGCAGCGTCTGGCTCTTGACGCTTTTGGAGAAGCCTGGGGATGGGTGCGCGGAGGAACCGCAAAGGCCTGGCATGAACTCATGCTCACCCATGCCGCTGGTCGGAACCTGACCGTTGTTCAGCACTCAGGAACCGATGCCTGGCGCCGCAGCTGCGGCGGCCAGGCATTCGCCGTCATCACTGAAGGCGACATCGAAACTGCATTGGCCATCGGACCGAGATCCGATGCAGCACCCTGCCGCTGGCATCCCGCCACACTCTGGATCGGGATCGGCTGTGAACGCCTCAGCAGCCTTGGGTTGATTGCAAGAGCGGTGGATGAGTGTCTTGAGACCTGCGGCCTGGCTCCGGGTGCAGTTGCTGGAATCAGCAGCATCGAGGCCAAGGGAGACGAGCCAGCCCTGCTGGAGCTCTGTGAACAGCGCGACTGGCCCCTGCGGCTGCTCTCAGCCTCCGCCCTGGCGGCAGTGGAGGTGCCAACGCCATCGGATGTGGTGAGGGAGGAGATGGGTACAGCATCCGTTGCAGAGGCTGCGGCGCTTCTGGCATCAGGCAATGGCACAGAGCTGTTGCAGAACAAGCGGATCTTTCATGCAGAGCATGGTGAAAGGGGAGCGGTCACGGTGGCGATCGCAGAGTCGGCCGAGGCTCTGGCTCCCGGGAGAGGTGAACTGCATCTGATCGGCAGTGGGCCCGGGTCACTGCAGCTGCTCACACCTGATGCCCGCGAAGCACTCAGTCGATGCGTCGTCTGGGTGGGATACGGCCTCTATCTGGACCTTCTTGAACCGTTGCGCCGCGGCGATCAGGCCCGGCTGGACGGACAACTCACCCGCGAACGTGATCGCTGCTGGCAGGCTCTGGATCTGGCCAGGCAGGGCGCCCGTGTTGCACTGGTGTCTTCTGGAGACAGCGGTATCTACGGCATGGCGGGGCTGGCGCTGGAGCTTTGGATGGATCTTCCCGAAAATGAACGCCCCCAGTTCCAGGTGCATCCGGGCCTCTCAGCACTGCAACTGGCTGCCGCGAAAGCAGGGGCGCCACTGATGCATGACTTCTGCACCATTTCCCTCAGCGATCGGCTCACACCCTGGGAGGTGATCGAACGAAGGCTCGAGGCCGCTGCTGCCGGAGACTTCGTTGTGGCGCTTTACAACCCCCGTTCAAAGGAACGCGACTGGCAGCTGGCAAAGGCAAAGGAGATTCTTCTCCGGGCTCGTCCGATGACCACTCCTGTGGTGATGGCCCGACAGCTCGGACGCAGCGATGAGCAGGTGAGCCTTCACAGCCTGGGCAACCTGCGGCCTGAAGACGTGGACATGCTTACGGTGCTGGTAATTGGAAACAGCAGCAGCCGTGCTCAGAGCGGTCGCATCGTGACCCCTAGGGGGTATCCGGGTGCCACTCTGAATTGATGACGACCAGTGCAGTCGGGATGACAGGATTCGAACCTGCGGCCCC
>CAYWOE010000141.1:0-3543 GCA_964459855.1 uncultured Synechococcus sp.
TCAGGATTTTCCCCCCACCTGCGGTTCGGTGCCGTTGATCAGTCGCTGGATGTTGGTCCGGTGTCGCCAGAGCACCAGCAGCATCGCCACCAGGGCCATCACCAGATTGGCGTTGCTCGCTGAGCCTGCGGCCATCAGCAGCGGCAGGCTCACCGCGGCCACCACGCTGGCGAGCGACACGATCCGGCTGATGCTGAACACGGCCATGAACATGCCGAAGCAGGCCAGCCCCACAGGCCAGGACAGGCCGAGAAACATCCCGAACCCGGTGGCGACCGCCTTGCCGCCTTTGAAACCCAGCCACACCGGCCAGATGTGACCAGAGAGGGCCGCAAGGCCTGCCAGCACCTGAATCCAGTCGATCAACGCTGATGTGGGATTGAGGAGTCCGGCCAGCAACACTGCTGCGGCTCCTTTGGCCACATCCACGAGAAACACCGCCAGCGCTGGCTTTTTGCCCACATTGCGCAGCACATTGGTGGCGCCGGTTGAGCCGGACCCGATCGTTCGCAGGTCCAGGCCTTTGCACCACTTCCCAGCCAGAAAGCCGCTTGGAATGGAGCCGAGCAGGTAGCCCAGCAGCAGTGTGAACAGGGGCATCAAAGCAGGTCTTCTTCGTAGTCGTAGGTTTCGCCTGGACCGGCTGCAAACGCCAGCCAGAGCGGGAACTGAAGCACAGGAATATCCACCACCCTTTCGGCTGCATCGATCAGGATCAGGGGTACTTCACCGCGTTCCTCCAGCCGGTCGGCTCGCTCCACGAGGGCATCTCCACGTTCAAACAGCACGATGCCGCTGCTTGGGCCGAAATCTTCCCGCCCCAGACCGAGCGCATCCTGCAGGCCCCGTCGCCAGTCACCGAGCCGTTCGGGTTGTCCCGCCAGGACCAGTGTCTGGAACTGATCGCCGTAAAGCTCGCCGATGATGGCAATCAGTGCGGCACCCAGCAGCACGTTGCGAGGTCGACTGCCGCGGCTGGCTTGGGCGCCCCTGCCTCCCTGATTGAAAAACCAGTCTTCGAGCACAGCGATGTCGCTGTCATCAAGACTGCGGCGCAGTTTCCAGGGTTCGGCGTAAAAGTCGGGTTGCTCCAGAAAACGCCTGAGGTTGGTTCGGATCAGCTCCTCGTCAGGCCGGAAGGTGTCGGCCAGAGCCGGAGCGCCGCCGGTGTTGGCCATGGCCTGTTCGGCTGCGGCTTCGGCTGCCTGGGCATCCAGGGGTGAAGGCTTCACCACCACAGGCTGCGCCACCAGCTCAAGGGTCTCCACCGACTGGGCCAGCCCCTGCAGGGCTCCGCTCAGATACTCCTGAAACCCCTTGACGCGTCTTGCGATCGCATCGGACTGTCCGGCGAAGCTGGCAGCCATGTCTGCTTCCAATTGCTGTTTGCGCTGCTGGAGGGTGTCGATCTCCAGTTGCAGGGCTTCGCGCCTTGACTGCAGATCCGTCAGAGCCAGCTGAATCAGTGCCTCCGAACCAGCGTCCCTGTGATCATTCCCCTCGAGGTTTGCCTCTTGTGGCGTCTCGGCGTCCTGCGGCGCATCCTGGAGCGGCAGATCGGTGTCGTCTGGCATGGTCGACTTCTCCTGAACTCATTTCAGCGGATCGTTGTCCACTCGGCCAGAACACATCGCCCCGTTCAGGGCCTGGGGGTCTCGAGTGATCCCACCCGTTGTTCCAGTTGCTGGCGCAGTTCAGCGGGATTGAAGAGGATCGGCAGGAAGTGGATGCTCTTGATTTCGCGGAAATAGAACAGGCCCGGCAGCCATGGGGCGAACAGCCGCCAGCTCTGCCATTCGGCGTAGGGAAATCTGCGCAGCTCCTGCTGTCCCCGCCACACCACAAGCATGTCAGCGGTGAACTCCAGTCGCAGGCTGTAGGTCTGCACCAGCAGAAACACACCAAAAAGACCAACCACCACAGTTGGCCATGGGGTCAAGGGCAGAGGCAGCAGGCAGGCGCTGAACAAAATGATCAGCAGGGCCAGACGAGGGCTGGGGCTGATGCTGACCGTGTCTGTTCCAGGGCTGGAGGGTGTCGTTGTCATGGCATTGAGGGGGCTCGTCAGCCGCCGAAGAGAATCTGAGTGAGCAGGGTGTCCATCAGGGCGACGGTCACGAGAATCATCACCACCGCACCTGTGGTGCTGGTGCCAACCTCCTTTGGCCCTCCCTGGGTGGTCATGCCCCAGCCGCAGGCCAGCACGGCGATCTGCAACCCGAAGATCAGAGCCTTGACCAGCATGAACGGCAGATCATCAGGCATGAGCCAGGTGCGCACAGACGTCCAGAACACCGCTGGGGGGATCTGATAGATCTCCGTGCTGCTGATCTGGCCCCCAAGGATCGCCACGCCGAAGAACAGCAGGCACTGAACAGGCGCCATCACCACCATGGCGATCAGGCGTGGCACCACGAGATACTCCACAGGATCGGTGCGCAGCATCGTGATCGCATCGATCTGTTCGGTCACCTTCATGGTTCCGAGCTGCGCCGCATAGGCGGTGGCCACCTTGCCTGTGAGCAGCGTGGCTGTCAGCAGGGGTGCGATCTCCCGAGCCAGACCGATCGCCAGAACACCGCCAACCGTGGCATTGGCGCCCATGCTGCTCAGTTCCTTGGCGACCTGGATGTTGAACACCGTGCCAGCAGCCAGTGCGGTGATGATCACGATCAGGAAGCTGCCGGGTCCAGCCTCCTGCAGCTGATCCAGCAGATCGACGGTATTGATCCGTCCCTTGGCGGTGGCGGTCACCGCCTGGCCGCCGATGATCAGACTGCTTCCCAGCCTGTTCAGCCAGCGGGGCGATCGCAACTGGGTTCGGAATCGGAAGGAGGTCATGCGCGTTGCAGGTGGGCACCGCGGTCGGGCCAGCGTCTGATCACCACAAGTCCAAGCATGACCAGGATGGCTGGAATCAGACCCATGCTCATGCGGATGGCTAGAAGGGCATTCTGGGGCTGTTCGATGAAACTGAGCGGGCCATCACAAATTTCGCTGGAGATGTAGCCCGTGAGCGACAGCAGTACGCCGAACACGCTCATGCTGACCCCGATGATCAGCTTCTGGCCAAACACCATCCAGGCTGTGTAGAGACCAGCCGGATGGGTCGGGTCAGCATCAATCGCATCAGGGAGCAGAGACCAGGGAATCAGATAAGCCGTGGATGCTCCCAGACCCACCAGCATGATCAGAACGATCAGGGGGATCAGTTCACCGGCGGTGCCACCGTTCTGCATGGGTGGGAACACCATGGAGAGCAGGCAGGCCACGATCCAGATCCCGGCTCCCCATCGCAGTGCCACCAGCCTTCCGAGCCGGTTGGAGAGCAGACTCCAGAGCTGAAGTCCAGCAAGTGCACTCAGCTGGAAGGGCAGCAGGATCCAGGTGGAGAGGTCAGGGGGTACCCGCACCACCTGCACCAGCCAGATCAGGGCGACAACCTGCATCAGCTGCAGGCCGAACCAGAGCAGCAGGTACAGCCCGAAAACCATCAGAAAGCGGGGATTGGAACGAATCCGTCTGATCTGCTCCAGTGCCGGC
>CAYWOE010000142.1:0-3472 GCA_964459855.1 uncultured Synechococcus sp.
TACGGATTGGTTCCCAGCTACGGCCTCGCGATCGTGGCACTCACGGTGGTGATCCGCCTGGCTCTGTTCCCCCTGAGTGCAGGATCCATCCGCAGCGCCCGACGCATGCGGATTGCTCAGCCGGTGATGCAGAAACGGCAGGCCGAGATCAAGTCGCGCTTTGCAAGCAACCCACAGAAACAGCAGGAGGAGCTGGGCAAGCTGATGAAGGAGTTCGGCAGCCCTCTGGCCGGCTGCCTGCCGCTGCTGGTGCAGATGCCGATCCTTTTCGCCTTGTTCGCCACCTTGAGGGGGTCACCGTTCGCCGATGTGCCCTACACCCTCAATCTGAAAGTGCTGCCCGCCGAGCAGATCGCTGCGGTTGAACCCAAGCCGTTCACCAGTGCGAGTCACTCCATCTTCATCACCGAGACCGATCACGTTCCGGTGATCGCAAGCCTGCCGGGTGGAACCAAAATCGGCACCGGCGAAAATGTTCAGATTCAGCTTCAGACCAAGAGCGGCGACGCCTTCAGCGATGTTGTTGATGGGGTGGAAAACGGTCAGTCCTTCCTGCCGGCATGGACCGTCACCAAGGGTGAGTCGATCGTGTCGGTCTCGGATGACGGAGAGATCACTGCCCTGGCTCCCGGTGATGCGACCGTTGAGGGCAAGATCCCAGGCCTGGCAGCCCGCAGTGGCTTCCTGTTCATCAAGGCTCTCGGACAGGTTGGCTTCTACACCGACGGATCGGTCAACTGGGACATCGCCATCCTCGTGGGCTCCTTCGGTCTGAGTCTGTTCATTTCCCAGCTGCTGTCGGGCATGGGCATGCCTGCCAATCCACAGCAGTCAACGGCCAACAAGATCACCCCGGTGATGATCACGGGGATGTTCCTGTTCTTCCCACTCCCGGCTGGCGTCCTGCTCTACATGGTGATCGCCAACATCTTCCAGGCTGTGCAGACCTTCCTGCTCACCAGGGAGGCATTGCCGGACAACCTTCAGGCCATCCTTGATGACCAGCTCAAACAGCAGCCTGCGACCGCCACCGCCGGTGGCCCTCAGGGAGAGCGCCTGCCTTTCGAGCCAAAGGGCGGCAACAAATGATCCCCGGCCTTGAGCCTGTACCGCTCAGGGAGCTACAAGCTCTGGGAACCTCCAGGGTCTGGTCAGTGGATGGTCAACTCGATGAGCTGCCCAGCCTCACCCCCGTGCGCGGGGTGTTGAGGGCTGAACATCTCGGCAATCTTCTGCAGGTCGAGGGCTCGATCCAGACCATCGTCTGCCTCCGCTGCGATCGATGCCTCGGTCGTTTCAATCAACAGCTGCTTGCCGACTCCAAGGAGCTGATCTGGCTCGGGGATGAACCCAGCGATGATCATCTGAGCGAAGCGGGGCTCGACCCGACTTCACCCGATGGACTGATGGAGTGCCTGGACCCACGTGGTGACTTCGAACCGGAACGCTGGGTGTTCGAACAGCTCAGTCTTCAGATGTCGGTTGTGAACCGCTGCGGAGAGCACTGCCCCGGCATGCCGCAAGGACCATCGGATGGTGCTGCGGGAACCACAGGGGACAAGGCACCGGATCCGCGCTGGCAGGCCCTGAGGGATCTTCAGACGTCGATGCAACGCAACGGGACGAACAATGACTGACAACTGGATTGCACAACTGGATCTGTTGATCCGATCGGGAACACCGTTGATCTGGATCCGCAGCCATGAGGAGGAGCGCGTTGAAACACTGCTGCGCCAGACCTCGGAACGGCTGCCTGATCGCACTTTGACCTGCTGGGATTTCGTCGGAGGCCTCAGCGGCGCGCTGGGACAGGAACAGCTTGGAGCTCGCCAGCCGATGGCAGTGCTGCAGTGGCTGCAGGAGCGATCCCCTTCCAGTCCGACCCTGCTGCTGCTCAAGGATGTCCATCGTTTCTGCGAGGACCCGGGGATTGCCCGCATGCTGCGGAACCTCGCCAGCCAGCTGAGAACCACCCCGCACACGTTGATTGTGACCTGCGGGGAGTGGTCTCCTCCCGCCGATCTGGATGAAGCTCTCACGCTCATGGATCTGCCCCTGCCCCAGGAGCAGGAGCTGCGGACTCTGCTTGCCAACATCGCCAGGGCAAGTGGTCGTGCTCTTGAGGCCGATGTGCTCGAGGAACTCACCCACGCATGCTGCGGCCTCAGCGAGGCGAGGGTGAGACACGTGGCCGCCAAGGCACTGGCTCAGCGTGGAGCGCTCAGCCGTGAGGATCTCGTGGATGTGCTCGAGGAGAAACGGCTCTCCCTGGCCCGAAGCGAAGTGCTGGAGTTCTGCCGCACGGATGCAACGCCGGGTGACATCGGAGGACTGGAAACCCTGAAGCACTGGCTGGACCAGCGGCACAGAGCATTCAACGATGATGCGCGCCGCTTCGGCTTGCCTCTGCCCCGGGGAGTGCTGCTCGTGGGTCCTCAGGGCACCGGCAAATCACTCACCGCCAGGGCCATCGCCCACAGCTGGTCGATGCCGCTGCTGCGACTGGATGTGGGTCGGCTCTTCTCAGGCCTGGTGGGAGCCAGTGAGGCCCGCACCCGCGACATGATTCAGCGTGCTGAGGCCATGGCACCCTGCGTTCTCTGGATCGATGAGATCGACAAGGGCTTCGGCAATGACGGCCGCAGTGACGGAGGCACCAGTCAGCGCGTTCTGGCCACGGTGCTCACCTGGATGGCTGAGAAACGATCCGCGGTGTTCGTGGTGGCGACCGCGAACGGAGTGGAGCGCCTGCCGCCAGAACTCCTGCGCAAGGGCCGCTTCGACGAAATCTTTCTGCTGGATCTCCCGTCCAGGGATGAGCGGCTGAGCATCCTCAGCCTGCATCTGCAGCGTCGGCGCCCTGGCCTCAATCTGCCGTTGTCCACCGTGGTCGATCGCACCGATGGGTATTCCGGGGCTGAACTCGAGCAGGTGGTGATCGAAGCGATGCACCTGGCTTTCGCTGAAATCCGCGAACTCACGGAAAGTGATCTGATCCTCGCCGCCTCCCAGCTCGTGCCTCTGTCGCGAACGGCGCGAGAGCAGATGGAGGGCCTGAAGCAGTGGGCCAGCGCCGGGCGCGCGAGGCCCGCTTCATTGCGAGCCGTAACGAACCCTGACGCGGCGTAACGATCTCCCCCACCAACCCGAGACGAACCGTTCCGGGCTCCGTAGGTTCCAGAGACATCCGAAATTCCGGAATTGGACCGTCCCTCCGAAATCACCACTCAGTTGGCAGCTGCCTGCCTCGGAGCCGGGGTGATCACCACGGTGGCCGTTGCTCAGGGCCAGAATCCCGTCACCGCGCTGGGGATCACTCTGTTCTCCGCTGTGGCGGCTGTGATGGTGGGGCAGGTTTTCTGAGCGCGGGCAGGCCGCTGACAGCGGACGCTTAGGCTGCCGGCGCTGTCATCCGATTCCCTGTGCTCGATCAGCGTCTGGTGCGAGAGAACCCTGAGCTGATTGCCACTCA
>CAYWOE010000143.1:0-3447 GCA_964459855.1 uncultured Synechococcus sp.
CAGCTAGGAACGCCTTCAGACACGGTCCGTTACGGCACCATCTTGGTCGACGACACCGGTGCACCTTTGCGCGGTGATGCGACGTATGTCGTGACTGTGCCTGCAGGGCTCTACAACCCTGGCGGCTACTTCTCAGTGACCCTCTACGGAACCGATAACAAACTGCTGATCCCGAACGATCTGAAGATCTACGACCGGACCACATTCTCCTCAGAGCCGAACCAAGACGGAACAACAACCATCACACTCAGTCCGGATGGAAGTGGAAAAAACGGAATCCCCACTGGCAAAGACTTCTATGGAGTCCTTCGTGCGTACGTACCAGCACCCGGCGCAATCATGAAAGTGAAGGTCGAGCGGCAATAGCGAAAAGCGATGTTGGGATAGCAACTTCTTCAGTAACGACTGATCGAGCGGCACAATCACGCCATTCGAAAACTGGATGCAGTTGCTGAACCCAACGGTTGCCCACAATCACGCCCAGTTGCACAAAAAATCAGAGACAACTGAGGGACGACTCCAGCAAACCTGCTGCAATCAAACTCTCCTGAGTGGCAGCAGCGGCCACCAGGGCCAGCTCTGATCAGCAGGATTCACACCAGCTCCAGCCACATGCTCCCCATCAATGCAGTGATTCTGCAGAGGAATGGATCAGGCCAGGGGGAAAGCACCAATCGCGGCACAGAACAGCACCACTCGTTACGCAAGTGGTGCGTTTGTCTGCATTCATTTACGGCATGAAATTTGTCCAGCTATTTGACTGATTCGAAGTCGCCTGGCATCCAGCTTTTTTCGAACCATGGCTCAAGTGGGCCGTAGAGACGAAGGATCGTGTTGTATCCCTTGCCTGGCATGGTCTGGACCCAATTACCTTCTTGTCCTTCCGGTGCCTTGGGGCCGAAGTAAACGGTCGCAGACCCATCATCATTCAGTTTCACTCCTTTTGAGTTGCTATCTAAACCACCGGTGACCTGATCGGTCTCGAGGATCGAACGAGTTTGATTGTCATAGACCATGAAAGACCAGAAGTCTTTGGCTGGGATCGGCGCTGGCAAAGTCACCTTGTAAGTCATCGCTCCATTCAGAGGCACGCCATTGCTATCAGTGGTTGCCATCGCATAGACCGATCCCTTACCAACCATCGGCTTGACCATCATCGGGGTGCTGCCCGTGGCGTAGTAGTAAAAGATCAGGCGATCATCTAACACTCGCTCGCCATTGTTGAGAAACTCATGGCTCCCTCCAGCCAGAGGTGAATACCACTGACGCTTCCCCGGGTAGAAGTAAACCTCTTCATTGCGAGGGCTGAATACGACGGTCCGCGCATAGGCATTGGCGATGGTGGATGCCTCGTTGAGGATCTTCCTCATCCGATCGTCCGGCTCGAACTTCTGTCCTTTTTTGATGCCAATCGCCCCAGCTTGCCCAACCAGCTCAGGATCCCAAGCGGTCGCGGGCTCATACTGAATCACTTCATTGAGCTCGTCATAGAAGCTCGCGTCATTGGCATGAATGGTGTTGTATCGGTTGTTTGACAGATTGATAAACCCGGTCGGCTTCGGATTGTTGGCGTCGGCAAGCGGATAAATCTTGAATGTCTTCTTGAAGGCCTCAATGGCCTCCTTGGTTTCACCCGGCTTGGCGGCAATACGCATCAACGCCCAATGACGGTAAGTCGATGTCCTTGAGACGAAATATCCTTCAGGAATCTCCCCTTCGTAGTCAGGACCCACAAAGAGATATTTGCCTCCTTTGCCCTTATCGGCACCGACCAATCCAAGGTCCGTGACATAACGGAAGAAGGCATCATTCACAAAGCCGAGCACCGGTGTGCCGATCTCGAGCACCACGGGCCCGTCTTTTACATCGATTTCCGCATGCACGTAAGGCGTGGTCGTCTGTGGCGTCAGCCACAGGGAGCGGGCATTCATCAACTCCTCAGTGATCCCCACTGAGTGGTTGGGCTCGAGACCGATCTTGACGTGCCCGTTAAGCATTCCATACATCGAAGCGGCTGGCGTTCCATTGATGAACAGTTCAACTGCACGGGAGATGTCTACGAAGTTGCTCACTTTGGAGGCAGTTTCCTTCGTTGGAAAACCGTCTTGAAATCTCAGTTCACCGAGGAAGCTGCTCTCCATTTGGTCGGGAGTTAGCAATTCCTCGGGAACATTCGCTTTGTAGGTTGGGCTCTGCTGCGCTTGAAGGGGCGGAACCGCAATTGATCCTGCAAGAAACGCGGCGGTGAGGATGAAGTGCTTGGTTGTCATTCTTTGATCTCCAGATTGTTGAGTTGGATTGCCTGACGACATTGATGTGGCATGTAGGACTGATCTCGCCTCCTGACAAGAACTTTGGCTTGCAGCCCCTTGGTGGAGCTTTCTCATGCAATCGTTAGTTCACAGGCATGATGTCCTGCAAGGGATAGGTCTGATCGAAATAGGCCTGAGTCGGTCCGTAGAAGCGCAGATAGGAGAACCAGCTCTCATCGGGATTGGTCTGAATCCAATTGGCTTTCTCAACGCCGACCGGCAATTCAGGGCTGAAATGCAACGTCACTGAACCATCGTCGTTCTCAATCAGACCCGTTCTGGAGCTCAGTGCAGCCCTGCCTTCATCGTTGTGAATCAGCGTGCGGGTGTTGACGTCATAAACCACAATCGACCAGAACACCTCAGCAGGCGCGTTGGGCGGCATCGTCAGCTTGTAGTGCTTGTCGCCTTCCAAAAAGTTGCCATTGCCATCTTTGTAAGCCGTTCGGTATTGCTGTCCTATGCCTGCTTTCTCGATGTAATAAGCCTTACCCCTTGAAACAGCCTCCCAGGTGAATGCAGCCCTGCGATAAAGCTGATCCATATCACCATCTCGGTCATCCACCGTGACCACCATCAGCTGATCCCAGTGGGTGCCCTTGTAGGGATCATTGTTCGAGAAGGGCTTATCAAAGGTGATCGATTTGAGCATGGCCTCACCGATCACGGCAGCTTCTTTCAAGACCTCAGCCTGAGCAGACGTTGGCTGAAAGGGTTGGCCCTTCTCCAGACCAAGCGAGGCGAGCATGCTCAGGAAGAAGCGATCGCGATCTTCAAAGACTTCGCGATCCATGATTTTTTTCAAGGCTTGCCAGAAGGCCATCCCATGGGGCTGCCATTGCCCCCACTCGGTGGTTTCATCCACATCAATGATCGGATGCAGGGTGGGATTGGCTCGTTTTGCGTAAGGAAAGATGCGAAAGCTTGATAACAACTGATCGGCCTCAACAGGATCGGGCATCAGGGCCCTGATCCCTAGAAACGCAATGTTCGAGCCATTGCGAATGACGGTGTACTCATTGGTATCCAAACCATCGGGGATGGCCATCTGAGGCGCAAGGATGAGCAGCTTCGCGCCATTGCCCTGATCCGGACCAGACATCCCGAAATCATGAATGCCACGCTGCCAGATGTC
>CAYWOE010000144.1:0-3433 GCA_964459855.1 uncultured Synechococcus sp.
CACTGGGAATTCCCAGGCCGTAGATGCAGCTGATCGAAGCCACGACGATCACATCGCGGCGTTCGAACAGGGAGCGCGTCGCCGAGTGACGCAGCATGTCGATCTCTTCGTTGATCGACGCTGTTTTGGCGATGTACGTGTCACTCACCGGCACATACGCTTCCGGCTGGTAGTAGTCGTAGTAGGAGATGAAATATTCAACGGCGTTGTTGGGAAAGAACTCCCTCAGCTCATTGCAGAGCTGCGCCGCCAGAGTCTTGTTGTGCGCCAGCACAAGTGCGGGACGACCGGTCTGAGCAATCACGTTGGCCATCGTGAAGGTCTTGCCCGTGCCGGTGGCCCCCAGCAGGGTCTGATAGCGACGACCACCGTTCACGCCATCCACCAGCTGAGTGATGGCCGTCGGCTGATCACCTTTGGGGCTGTAAGGCGCGGTGAGGTCGTAGGCAGGCATCGTGCTCGCGCTGTGAACCCTGAAGGCCGTTCACGTTACGGGGCTCATCGGCGAGCGTGTGTGCGCAGCAATCAAACCCGGCTGGTGGCAGCACTGCCCAGGGCTTCACGCAGACCGCGCACCACAGCCACCATCGCCAGCTCATCGTCAAGACGATTCACCGCGGATCCAACGCCCACTCCCGCCGCACCTGCAGCGATCGCCATCGACACCGTGACGGCCGACAGTCCGGATGCGCAGAGCACGGGAGCTGACTCCCCGGCACTGTGCAGAGCAGCACTGATGCAGTGAGCGGCGGCCAGGGTCGGTGCTGCCTTTTCAATCAGGCCAAGACTGCCGGAACTGAACGGCTTGGCACTGGTGCCTCCCTCGGTCTGAATCAGGTCAGCGCCAGCTGCAACCAGATCCACCGCCAGCTGCTCCTGCTGATCCATCGGCAACACGTGAGGAACGGTGACGCTCAGCACCACCTCGGGCAGCAATCCACGGGTGCGACGCGTGAGCTCCAGCACTTCTTCCGCCCCGAAGATGCGTCCCTGGGGATAGAAGCTGTCGAAATTACCGATCTCAACCATTGCGGCTCCGGCAGCAACCGCGGCGGGAAACTGCTCAGGTTCCACGGAGGAGACGCAGACCGGCAGGCCTCCCGATGCCTCGACCGCCAGCTTCACCAGTTCCGCATCGCAGGCCACATCGATCAGATCAGCCCCGCCCATTCCGGCAGCTCGCGACACGCGAGCGACGGAGTCTGCGTCGAAATTCATCAGACCGGCAATCACCTTCAGCGCGGAACGCTGTTCCAGGCTGCGGCGAAGAGCGGCAGGCAGCAGAGAAAGGCGGGACATCAAGCTGATATCGGATCAGATCATTGTCCCACCGCGCGAACAGGCAGGATCAAAGCGAGATTCACCCAGAGCGATGACAGCCGGCGAGCCTTGGCTGAACTGGCACGACCGACTGCACCGCCAGCTTCTGCTGAGACCTCAGCTGCTGCCGGATGGTTCAACACTGCTGCTGGCGATATCCGGTGGCCAGGACTCGATGGCTCTGCTGGGGCTGCTGCGGGATCTGCGCAGGCAACATCACTGGACCCTGCAGCTCTGGCATGGAGACCACGGCTGGCATCCAGAGTCCAGACGCACCGCCGGTGAGCTGGCGGCATGGTGCCGAACACAACAACTGCCGTTGCTGATCAGCACTGGCAGCAGCGACACCACCGGCAGCGAAGCAAGGGCCAGGCAGTGGCGCTACGACCAACTGCATCAGGCCTGTCAACAGCTCAATCAGCACAGCACTGGTCAACCCTGCCGGACGGTCGTGGCCGGGCACACCGCCAGCGACCGAGCCGAAACGCTGCTGTTGCAACTCGCCCGAGGAACGGATCTGGCCGGACTTGGCAGCCTGCGTTGGGAACGATCCCTGAACACTGACGCAGCCGATGAGATTCGCCTTGTGCGTCCACTGCTGCGCTTCAGCCGCGACGACACGGCAGCCATCTGCACCGACCTGCAGCTGCCGATCTGGCCTGATCCCAGCAACAGCGATCTGCGCTTCGGTCGCAACCGCATCCGCCAGGATGTTTTGCCTGTACTGGAAATCCTGCACCCTGGCTGCAGCCGACGCATGGCTGAGCTGAGTGAGCGGGTGTCCCAGGTGCAGGACACTCAGAGCGCTCTGGTGAACCTGAGCCTGGAGCAGCTGAAACGGCAGGACGGCGCCCTGAGGCGACCACCCATGCAACAACTCCCCTGTGCTGCACGACGACTGCTCCTGCATGGCTGGCTGCACGCCCAGGGATTGGCTTCGCTGACGGCCACCCAGCTCGAAGAGCTGAGCACTGCCATCGGTCCACGCCAACCGCCAGGCGAGCGTCATCTGACTGGCCGAAAGCGGCTCCACTGGAGCAGGGACTGGGTACAACTGGAAGACCGGAGCTGAACCCACTTGGACGGCGACTTCCAAAGCAACTATCTCGCCGCTGAACAGGCCTACGGCGCTGGTGACTTTGAAACTGCCCGCAGCATCACCCTGGAACTGCTCAGTCAGCTGGAGCCGGTGCCGGAAGACGGTGCGGAGCGGGATGCGGTTCTGGCCTGGCGTGCCTTTGTGGCGCTGCTTGCGGGCCATATCGACCTGTACGGCTTTCAGAACCCTGCTGATGCCCAGGGTTTTTACGAATTAGTGCTGGCCAGCAACCCGCAGGACACATTGCGGGAACTGGCGGAACAGGGGCTGGAACGGACCAGGAGCGATCAGGAGTCGGTGATCGGATCCGAACAGCTGACGGATCCAGTTGAAAGTCCAGACACAGAACCTGTGCCAACCACCACCTCTCTGGCCTTGATTGCTGATCCGTTTCTCAGCGAGGCCGCCGCCGCAGAGAACCCTGTGCAGCCGGCGGTCACCTCAACCGCCATGCCCTGGCTCAAAGACGCACCCTCCCAAAACGCTCAAGAGCAACCACTCTCCAGCCACAACGATGAGGACGCCGTCGCTGAACCTCAGCCGCAACCTGAACCTCTGCTGATCAGTGAACCTGAACGGGAAACAGCATCCGCAGACATCGAGACTGACGACGAGCCATCAGATACCGCTCCAGAGCAACCGCTCTCCAGCCACAACGATGACGACGCCGTCGCTGAATCACAGCCGCAACCTGAACCTCCGCCTGTCAGTGAACCTGAACCGAAACCAGCATCCGCAGACATCAAGACTGACGACGAGCCATCAGAAACCTCTCCAGAGCAACCACTCTCCAGCCACAACGACGCAGAGCCCGATAGCGGGGGTGAACTCCTGCGAAGCTCAACAACGCAGGCTGTCAACATCGAGACCGATCTCGATTCCAATCACGAGATCAGCGACGCCATCCGCAAACGCCTGGAGACCGGCAGGATGCGCGTCGTGCTCCCCGACAGGGATGAGCTGCCGTCCGAAAACAGTTCGGAGAGCAGCCAGGTTCCTGATCGGTGGTCGAGA
>CAYWOE010000145.1:0-3403 GCA_964459855.1 uncultured Synechococcus sp.
ATATGTCGACCTATGAGGAGACCCGCCTCACAGCCCAGCAGATCGGTGACAGCCGGAAATATCTCAAGGAGGGGATGGAGGTGAATGTTGTCTCGTGGAACGAGAAGCCTCTTGAGGTTGAGCTGCCTAATTCCGTTGTGCTGGAGATTGCCCAGACTGATCCTGGCGTTAAAGGTGATACCGCTACCGGTGGCACGAAGCCCGCGATCCTTGAAACCGGAGCTCAGGTGATGGTTCCTCTGTTTCTCTCGATCGGCGAGAAGATCAAGGTTGACACTCGCAACGATTCCTACCTGGGCCGGGAGAACAGCTGATCATGCAACTCGATCACGATCAGCTCCACAAACTGCTGGATCTCCTGGGTGAGAGTGACATCCAGGAATTTCGTCTTGAAGGTGATGATTTCCGCCTGGAGGTGCGCCGCAATCTGCCGGTGACGGCAGTGGCTGCTCCGGTGGCGCCTGTGGTCGCGCAGGCTGCATCCCCGGCCCCTGTTGTTGACGTCCCTGCCCAGGGAGACACGGCTCCTGCGGCTCCGCCGGCTGCGGCGGGTTCGCGCTCCGACCTTGTTGATGTCACAGCTCCGATGGTGGGCACCTTCTATCGCGCCCCTGCACCGGGTGAATCGCCTTTCGTTGAGATCGGAAATCGAATCACAGCCGGCCAGACGATCTGCATTCTCGAGGCGATGAAGCTCATGAATGAGCTCGAGGCTGAGGTGGGAGGAGAAGTGGTGGAAATCCTTGTGGACAATGGCACTCCGGTGGAATTCGGTCAGGTGCTGATGCGCGTCAAGCCCGGCTGAGCTCCCAGGCCGCCTGAATGGCGGCCAGCATGCTGGCTCCTCTCGCCACTCCTCGTCCGGCAATGTCAAAGCCGGTGCCGTGGTCAGGAGATGTGCGTAGAAAAGAGAGACCGAGGGTTGTGTTCACCGCCTGATCAAACGCCAGCAGTTTCACCGGAATCAGTCCCTGATCGTGATACAGAGCCAGGATTCCGTCTGGAGCATCCCGGTTGTTGTTGTTCCAGGCCTGAGCGGAACTCAGCCAGCAGGTGTCCGGGGGAAGGGGGCCCCTCAGTTGCACGGAAGGATGTTTGCTGGACCATTGCTGCAGCAGAGAATTCAGCCACTGTTCCTCCTCGCCTCCGAGTTTCCCCTGCTCGCCGGCATGCGGGTTGAGGCCCGCCACAAGCAGTCGGGGGGCGGGGTTGAATCGCAGGCAGAACCCAGCCAGCACATCAAGTTTGCGCTCAACCAGATCTGCGCTCAGCACCTCGGCGATCCGTCCGATCGGGATGTGGGTTGTGGCCAGCAATGTGTTCAGTCTCCATCCGGTTGCTGGTGAGACAGCCGTGAACAGCATCGACGCGGCTTTGTGCCCATCCAGTTCCGCCAGACGTTCGGTCTGGCCGGGATAGTGATGTCCTGCTTCATGCCAGGCATGTTTCGCGATCGGTGCAGTCACCAGTGCCCGTCCCTCACCCTGCTGCACCAGCTCCACCGCCCTGGTCAGCCATTGGAAACAGGAATCTCCGCTTCTTTTGCCTGCATCCCCCGGTTGGAGTGGTCCACCTGGCACCGGCAGATCCTCGACGTTCAGGTCGTCAGGATCGGCAAAGGGATCCTGCGAATGCAGTTTCAGATTGTCAGCGGTCCTGCGAAGGCTGGCCCTGCAGCCCACCAGCAGCGGGGGTGGTACGTCAGCTGGGCGCCTGGGATCAGCAAGGGCTTTCAGGGTGACCTCCATGCCGATCCCGGCAGGATCACCGAGTGCGATCACAAGGCGCTGTTTAGCGTCGTGGCATTCGATGGATGAGGACATGCTGCGCTTGCTGGTGATCGGACTGCTGATCTATGGCCTGGGAACTGCGTTGCGGAAGGGTTGGCTGGAAGTTCAGTGGAGCCGTTTTCTGCATGATGCAGGTCTGACCTTCATCGATCCGGAAAGGCCTCTGAAGCTGCAGGAGGTGCCCGTGATCAGTCCCGAGCGGTCTGAGTCAGCATCCCCCTGAGCCTCTCCTCCTCCAGACACTGGACCAGCCCGCTGCGGTAGTTCGGGTGAATCATGGTGTAGCCGAGTGTCCTGCAGAGCAGATCGTTGCTCACCCTGCGGTTTTCGGCCCAGAAGCTTCGCGCCATGGCGCTCATGTCGGCTTCGGCTTCCGCATAGTCGCGCGCTTCCGGCAGGTCACAGTTCAGAAGGTCTGCGGCATGGCGTTGCAGCAGATGACTTGGGGCAGGTTCGTGATCACAGATGTTCACCACCGGAGGATGCTGACCAGCGGCCGAACAGTGCATGAGGTGCAGGCAGGCCGCGGCGATGTCATCGACATGCACGCGACTGAACACCTGGCCGGGCTTGTTGATTGGCCTCAGGTTTCCCGCTTTGACAGCAGCGAAAGGGGAGCGACCCGGTCCGTAGATCCCAGGTAAACGCAGAATCTGCACGGGTAGACCACTGTTCAGCCATTGCTGTTCACAGATCAGACGTCGTCGGCTGCGTTCCTGCGTGGGTTGTGGGGCATCCGTTTCGCTGACCCAGTCACCGCCGGTGTCGCCATAGATGCCTGTGGTCGAGAGATAGCCGGCCCAGCGAAGTGGCAACTGACCGAGCTGAGGCCCGAGAGACTGCAGGACGGGATCCGTCTCATCCGGACCGGGAGGGATCGTGCTGAGCAGATGAGTCACGCCCTTCAGGTCTGCTTCCGTTGGCACCACGCTGTGAGCCGAGTCGAAGCGCAGAGCTCCGCTGCCGGGCTCTGGGTTGCGTCGCGTGGTGATCACCCTGGTCTTCAGGGCATCCGCCAGGGAGGCAACACGCCGTCCTGTGAATCCGGCTCCCAGGATGCAGAGCGTGGATCCAGCCGGCAGTGCGCGACAGCGGTTGACAAGTGATTGCGGCATGAGTACAAACGTATCAGTGGCAATGCAGCCGTGACCAGTTCCTGTCTTCCCCTGACGTCAGCTCAGGGGTCCATGTTGCCTCGGAGTGCCGGCGATCGCAGCATGGTTGTGTCGACCGGCGAAGTTGCTGCCTTG
This sequence comes from uncultured Synechococcus sp., assembly GCA_964459855.1. Taxonomy (GTDB): domain Bacteria; phylum Cyanobacteriota; class Cyanobacteriia; order PCC-6307; family Cyanobiaceae; genus Synechococcus_C. The sequence continues at coordinate 3,041 of CAYWOE010000145.1, forward strand.
CGTCGCTTGGCTGCGACTCTGTTCGCATCGGTGTTGGTGAGTGGAGCCTTTCTGCTGGCACCCGAGCAGCCTGAGCAGCAAGCCTCAATCTGTCAGCAACATCACTCAGCGGAGGCCTGCAGGGTCTGGTGATCAAGGACTGTCGTCAGTCGTTTCAGGCTGCCTGAAAGCCCCAGTCCCGTTCTTCAGGATTGCTCAGAGATGAATCAGGTGCCAAGGATGGATCGGACGTTTGATTCAGCTCTGGTTGAGCCCACTGCAGAAGTCTCAGAGCAAGGCGAAGATCAGCATCCATCCAGGCACGGATTGCCATGGCTCGGCGGGGATCATAAAAGCGTTGGCGTCGATACCAGTCGAAAACAT
>CAYWOE010000146.1:0-3387 GCA_964459855.1 uncultured Synechococcus sp.
GCTGGCTTGGTCATGACCGCTTTGATGATGTGCGCTTGAGCGTCAGTTCAGTGCGGGCAGCCACGGTGACCACTGATCTGGCCAGCGGACTGGCCCGCCGCGGCAGCAAATCGCTGACGATCGCCATCGAGAGCGGCAGCGAACGGATGCGCCATGTGGTGAACAAGAAACTCAGCAATGAGCAGATCAGCGCAGCCGCACGTCATGCCAAGGAGGGAGGACTGCGTGGTCTGAAGCTCTACGGAATGGTGGGATTGCCCAGCGAACGGGAAGAGGATGTGGAAACAACCGCTGATCTGCTGCTTCAGCTCAAGAAAGCCACCTCTGGCCTGCGTTACACCCTCGGCGTGAGCACGTTTGTTCCCAAGGCTCAGACGCCCTTCCAGTGGCAGGGCGTGAGGCCTGAAGCTGACAAGCGCATGAAACGCCTGGCCAAACGGCTGAAACCGAAGGGTATTGATCTGCGGCCCGAGAGTTATGGATGGAGTGTGATCCAGGCCCTGCTCTCACGCAGTGACCGCCGTCTGGCACCTGTGATCGTCGCTGTACGGGGATCACAGGAAAGTCTCGGCGGCTGGAAAAAGGCCTACCGCAGCAGCAGAGAGGGCGAACTGCCGGAAGCCCGAAGTGGTGGGGTTGATCTGCCTGTGCCTCCCCCGTGGGAGCAGGTGGTTCACGAAAACTGGTGTGAAACCGTTGTGCTCCCCTGGGAACACATCAACGGGCCACTGGGACGAAAGACACTGCTCAAGCACCAGGGGCAGGCTCTGGCCGGCGTCGCTCCGACAGTTCAGGGCTGAACGGCTCTGAGCTGAGGGACGCCCGCAGACCTGCGAGCAGAATCCATCCGGCAATGTTCAGACGGCTGTCAAAAAAGGGCAGATCCGTGCCGTGCAGAACCATCAGCACAAACAGGGCCGACCACCAGGCTCGGTCGAAAAGACCGGACAGCCCCAGACGCAGGCTCATCAGCAGAAGAACCAGAACGAATCCCACCAGCAGCGCAGCCACCGGCAGACCATGACTGATGGCCAGCTCCAGCGGCAGGTTGTGGGCATGGCCATGCCACTGACCGGTGCGAAGTGGATAGATCAGAGAAAACGCTGCAGCTCCCCATCCGAGCCAGGGCCGTTCAGCAATCAATTGCAGCGCGACATTCCACTGACTGATGCGCGTGGAGGCCAGAACCCGTTCTCCTCCGTACTGACTGTCACTGAGACGGGCCCAGAGACTCTCGGGCACAAACGTCCTGGCAGGATCCTGCAGCGGTGGCGGCACCCCTGGAAGCACCGACAGCAAAACAGGAAGCAGCGCCACAACCAGCAGTGGAATCAACCAGGGCCAACTGGGTGGACCCAGAACAAGCGGCACCACCAGCACCAGCGAACCCCAGCCGTTGCGGGATTCCGTGAGCACCAGAGCCAGCACCACCAACACGGCCAGAAGAATCACCACGCAGCGGCGCCAGCGGGTCAGCCCCTGCTGGACCAGGGCCGCGAGCGTCAGTGGCCAGACAAGAGCCAGCCAGGCGGAGGCGATGTTGGCGTAATCGAACAGACCGGAAAGACGCCCCTCGGGGCGTCCGCCCGCTGCCATGAACCAGACGATCAAGCCTCCCAGCAGCTGCCAGGGTCCCTGCCATCCCCACCAGAGCTGACCAAGACCGGTGACCACCACAGGAACAGTTCCCGCCACCAGCCAGAGAGCGCAGCGACGCCGGGCCTCACGACTCATCACATAGGGCTGAAAACCCCAGAAACCCCAGAAAAAAGGAATCCAGTTGCCCAGACCGACCCAGGCAAGCCCTTTGTCATGAGCCTGAAAGCAGCCCAGGATCATCAGGGCTGCACTCATCAGCAGCGGAGCATTCCAGAGATCCCGCCAGTAAGGGCGATCACGCCCGAAACTTCCATAGAGCAGTGCCGGAAACAGCAGCAGACTTCCAAGCAGCGCCGACGAAGGCAGCAGAAACAGGCCCAGCTGAAAGCAGCGCCAACCTGGGGAAGACGCCACGGATGGTCTGCCCTGGTCAAGCCAGACCATCACGCGAACACTGCAGTACGACCGCGGTAGACCATCACCTGACGGCGCAGGTGAAGGCGAAGAGCTCTTGCCAGAGCCAGTCGCTCCGTATCACGACCCTTGCGGATCAGGTCTTGCACCTCATCGCGGTGACTGACGTGGGCGATCGTCTGTTCGATGATTGGGCCGTCATCCAGTTCCTCGGTGACGTAGTGAGACGTCGCACCAATCAGCTTCACACCCCGTTCCCAGGCTCGGTGATAAGGCTGTGCTCCCTTGAATGCAGGCAGGAACGAGTGATGGATATTGATCACATTGGAAAATTGCTCGAGGAAGGAGCCGCTCAGCACCTGCATGTACTTGGCAAGCACTGCCAGCTCCACACGATGCTCGAACAGCAGTTCAAGAATGATCGCCTCAGCGTCAGCCTTGGTCTCACGGGTCACAGGCACGACAACAAAGGGAACGCCGAACTGCTTGCAACAGCTCTCAAGATCAGGATGGTTGGCGATCACCAGGGGAACCTGCATGGGCAGTTCCCCGCTGCGAGCGCGCCAGAGCAGATCAAGCAGGCAGTGACTCTGCTTGCTCACCAGAATCGCCACGCGGGGATGCTCATCCGAGAAATGGAGCTGAGCTTCGCCCCCGAGTCGTTGTGCGAGAGACTCCACCGCCGGAGCAATCGCCTCACGCGGCAGACCGAATCCATCGAGATCCCATTCGATCCTGCTGAGAAACAGACCGGCGCCGGAATCGGTGTGATGATCGGCGTGGCGGATGTTGCCTCCGTTTGCAGCCACCCAGCCCGCCAGCTCGCTGACGAGGGCCGGACGATCTGGACAGATCAGCTGCAGGATGACCGAAGCGGAGGACAAGAATTCCAGAGAAGCGAAGACATTGATTCTGCGCCTGGGGCGTTCCCGGCGTCTCAGCGGAGATGCAGTTTCAGATCCCTGGCGGTGGCCTTTCGGATCCGGGCACGGATGGTCGACATGCCGAGACGCTCATGGGCTGCAACCCGGTGGCAGCCATTGAATCCCCAGAGCTGTCCATTCACCTCCAGAAGCTCGATCGGTTCCTGCAAGCCTTCCTCACGAATCGAGGCCATCAGGTCCTCAACCTTCTGATCGTCAAGAAAGCGCTGCAGAGGTCTGCGAACGGAAGCCAACGGCACCGTGTCCACCCGCATGGCCATCCCGTTAAGGCGATGAATCATCCCAATTTAAGTGGCGGTAAAGTCGCCACGATTCTTGTGAACTCCGATGCTGGGTGCCCTGCGCCGCGTGGCCGCCTTCTGCCTCTGCCTCGCCCTCTGTTTCGGCCTCGCTGCCTGTGATGGCGGTGCCAATGCCACACCTGCCACCA
>CAYWOE010000147.1:0-3330 GCA_964459855.1 uncultured Synechococcus sp.
ACGAGCGCAACGCTCACAACTTCCCCCTCGACCTGGCTGCCGTTGAGTCCACTCCCGTGGCTCTGCAGGCTCCCGCCATCGGCTGAGGCTGAAGTCTCCAAGAGATTCAGCTTGAGCTGAATCGCAAAGCCCCCTCGCACGAGGGGGCTTTTTGCTGGCCTGGATCAGACAGGTGATCACATGTGGCAAAACCTCTGCAGATGTCGCAGATGAATGATGTGCCGGTTGCAGTCATCTACGCAGTGCAGGGATGAATGTGGAGACATTCATCTGTGGCTGATTTTGCTCCTGGCAAAGGGAGGGTCTGAAGTTTTTCCCAGTCTTGTTGCCAGGGATGTTGCTCAGCTGATGAGCAGTGACTGACGATTAGTGAGCACGGAAGGTAAACGATTCGAGCAAAAGGTATTGATGTTTTGATTCAGATATTATTGATCAATCAGTATTTATGACCTGATCTGAAATCATGCTCTTCTTCTTTCAGTTGAGAGGAACTGCAAGTGGATTGCGCGTAGTGAATTAAATTCTTATATCCTTCAGGTACCAGTTTTGGACAAAGAGTTCCAACCTCGATCGCCTGGGGGCAGAAATAAACACCAGCCCATCGATTGATGAATCTGCCTTTGATCTCGTCGGAGAACATGAAGCCATTGCGAGCCGCGTAGTCGATGATTTGTTGCGGGTCGAGATCCGCCAGTTGATCGCGGAAGGCTTGATCAGCTCTTGCTCTGTCGATGAATGCGTGCAGTGCAGCCTTGGACATGGTGATCAGGGCTCTGCTTTTAATTTACTGCTCCGGGATTATCGTTCTGTTGCCGAGCTTGCGATTGCAATATTTACTTGCATGATGTCGTGACTTTGATCCTGCCTTTGACGTGGATGTCGGAGCTTTGAACGCTTTGAGGCAAAGGTCTTTGTAATTAAAAACTGTGACGCATCTCATGAAATGCTCTGGTTCGGAGTTGTTTGCCGATAGTTTTGTACTATTTTGCGGAAGCTGAAGCAGCATGGCAGAACGTTTTGACGTTTTAGTTCAGGGGATATCCAAGGCTGATGCTCTTCATTTATTGTTTGCCAAAACTGACTCAGTTGAAAGACCTTCTGATCGCTATTTCGCAGCCACGCGATTAGGACTTTGTGATTGCGATGAAACTCTTGAGGCGCTGATCAGGGCAACTCACGAACTTGAGGTCGACGAATTATTTGATCGCATCACACGCCGAAAGGCTGTTGAGGCTCTTGGTAGAAGAAAGGATGTCAGGGCAATTCCAGCGTTGGTTGATGTCCTGAGATGTAGCGATACGGAGGCCGTGATCAATTCCCTGTCGGCACTCATGAGGATTGGCTGGTCTCCAGGCGAAGCGGATGAAAGTCATCTTCTGAATCTGTTGGACGGAGAGGTGACACAGGCTCGTGCAGTGATTCAGCTTTTCACGAGGCTTCGGATCAAAAGCGTTCGTTCCAAAGAGTCCATTGGAGGCTTGTGCGATCACGAAAGCCTCTTGATCTCCGGTGCTTCCAGAGCCTGCATGGCCTCGCTTTATGGCGAACACGATCTGATGAAGCCATTGGTGGCATGTCTGACAGATCTTGTTGCAGGCAAGCGCAGGTCTGCAGTGATTGATATCGGTGACTCTGGGGTTGAGGCTCTTCTTCCTGATTTGATTCGTGCTCCTGTTTCAATGTCACTCAGGGCTAAAAGTTTCTTTCAGATTGTTGATGCCAACGAATCGACTTCTGATCCCAGTCATCAGATTTTACTGAAACAGCTTTTGCGTGATGACCCTCTTTTGCTGGATATCAAAGCTGAGTGGCAGTGTGGTGAAGATGCCTCTGAGATTGAGCAAAATCTCAGTCATCGTGACGAGGCACGTCAATATGGTGCTGCGGCCAGTCTGATGAGAATAAACCGTGATGAATGTCTGAAATTAATTGAGAGTATGCAGGAGAGACTCTGGTCTGATTATGTGACTCACTACTACCTGACCTGCATTGTTGGATTGCGTTCAATTCAGGAGAAGGGAGAGCTGATCCGTTCGGCTCTTGCTGAAACAACACCTCAATACACCAAGTCGAGAATTGCCGCAGCATGGGCATGTGTTGAACTACAGCTTTTTGACCAGATGGAACTACTGGATGAACTTGCCGGCTCTGCTCCCTGGGCACCGCTTCGCTGGTCCTGCCAACAGGCACTCGCAAATCTGCGTGAACAGCAAAACGTTGCTGCCAGCGCATGAAGTCTGTCAATTGAATTTCGCTGGGCAGTTTCTGCGAACGCTGGAATCTGGTGTTCAACCTGCCGAATGCCTGGCCATGTGCTGCATCAGGTCGATGCATTTGCAGCTGTAGGCCCATTCATTGTCGTACCAAGCAACCAGTTTCATGAACTGATCATTGAGTGCCATTCCGGCGCCAGCATCAAACACCGAGGTGCAGCTTTCTCCCAGAAGATCATTGGACACGATCGGATCTTCCGTGTACCCGAGGATGCCTGAAAGCCCATTCTGTGAGGCCTCCTTCATGGTTGTCTTGATCTGTTCGTAACTGGCTGGTCTGGCCAGATTCACGGTGAGGTCGACCACGGAGACATCCGGTGTCGGCACTCGGAAAGCCATACCCGTGAGTTTTCCATTCAGTTCCGGAATCACGCGACCCACAGCCTTGGCTGCTCCCGTGGAGCTGGGAATGATGCTCTGCCCGGCGCCGCGTCCACCACGCCAGTCCTTCAGCGATGGGCTGTCGACAGGTTTCTGAGTTGCCGTGGTGGCATGCACGGTGGTCATCAGGCCGCTGACGATGCCGTAGTGGTCGTTCACCACCTTCGCGAGTGGCGCCAGACAGTTGGTCGTGCAGCTGGCGTTCGACACGATGTCCTCTCCCGCATAGGAGTTGTGATTCACCCCCATGACGAACATCGGAGTGTCGTCCTTGGAGGGAGCGCTCATCACCACGCGCTTGGCGCCTGCCTCCAGGTGCTGGCGGGCGGTCTCATGGGTCAGAAAGAATCCGGTGCTCTCCAGCACGTAGTCCGCTCCCACCTCACCCCAGCGAAGCTGGCGGGGATCCCGTTCGGCAGTGACGCGGATGTGGCTTCCGTTCACCATCAAATGACCGTCAACGACATTGATCTCGCCGGGGAAGCGACGATGCGTCGAGTCGTAACGCAGCAGGTAGGCGAGATAGTCGAGTTCGATCAGGTCGTTGATGGCAACCACCTCCACATCCGGGCAGGCCATGGCCTGGCGGAAGGCAAGACGTCCGATGCGTCCAAAGCCATTGATGCCGATACGGATGGACATGAAGGCGCGCCCTTCTGCTTCTCTGTTTTATAGA
>CAYWOE010000148.1:0-3315 GCA_964459855.1 uncultured Synechococcus sp.
GGATCACGTCTCCGACCTGTCGGATGCGGTCGAGCGGCATCCAGCGCGGCAGGCCTGGGAGGAATCTTGTGAGCGGGTTGTCGCGTAATCCAAGGGCGACCACTTCCCTGCGGTCAATATCCACCACCACTTCCCCGACAACGCCCAGCCGTCGGCCGCTGTCGCGCGTGATCACCTGAGTGCCCATCAGCTCCGACCTCAGCCAGAGGCGGTCACTGGGCACGTTCGCCAGGGGGTCATTCGGAGTTGACGACAAGCTCAACCGCAGGCCTCAGCCGGAGGGATTCGTGACATTTTGGCGCAAGGACCCTGCGCTGGCTGTTCAGGCTGCATCGGGAAGCCCCACCACCTGGGTGTGGGCACCCCTGGCCTGGGTGACGCCGATGGTGCGTGTGGAGGCTCCGATCATGGGGCGGCGGTGGCTCACCACCAGAAACTGAGCCTGTTCAGCCTGTCGGGCAATCAGAGCCGCAAGGCGTTCCACATTGACTCCGTCAAGGAAGCTGTCCACCTCGTCGAGGGCGTAGAAGGGCGAGGGGCGGAATCGCTGCAGGGCGAACAGGAAACTCAGTGCGGTGAGCGACTTCTCCCCGCCTGACATCGCCGCCAGACGTCTGACGGCCTTGCCCTTGGGATGGGCAACGAGTGTGAGACCACCCTCCAGGGGATCATCCGGACTGTCGAGCTGAAGCTTGCCATCGCCGTCTGAGAGGCTGGCGAAAATCTCACGGAAATGGCGGTCGACAGCCTCAAAAGCCTCCATGAAGGCTTCCTGTCGGAGCGTGGCCACGGTTTCGATCCTGAGCAGCAGTTCCTCCCGCTCCTGGCTGAGCACATCCAGCCGCTCACCCAGATCGCCGAGACGTTGTTCGAGCTCTCCCAGTTCCTCCAGGGCCAGCATGTTCACCGGTTCCAGAGCTTCCATGCGCAGCTGCAGTTGCTGCAGACATTCCTGAAGGCTTGCCAGACCACGCTCGCGCAGCTCGTCGGCAATCTCCGGCAGAGGATCAGGCAGGGTTGTCCGCAGTTCCTCGAGGCGTAGTCCGCCATTGCGCAGCTGCTCCTCCAATGACGTGCGCTCTTCGCGCAGGCGCTCGAGCTCCCAGCGCGCCTGTTGCAGGACCTGTCTCTGTTGAGCCACTGCCGCTTCAGCTTCATCTCTGGCACGTCGTTCCTCCCCGAAGCGGGTCTGCAGCTCCTGCTGCTGGGTTTCCAGAGCCTGCCGGCGGGTTTTCAGAGCCTGCTGCTGTTCACGCCAGCGGCCATGGGCCTCGGACAGAACCTGAACCGCCTGCTGCAGCGATGTTTCCTCACGTTCGATGGCCTGCTGCTGATCGCCGAGTCTCTGCTGGCTGAGTTGTCGGTCGCGTTCCTGTTGCAGCAGTGCATCACGTTGCTGACGCGCAGCCTCCAGGCCGGAATCCGCCTGCTCCAGTTCCTGCTGCAGCGCCTGCCAGCGCTCTGCATCACCACTGGCTTCGAGTTCGGATTCCTGCGCGTTGATCTGGCTGAGTTCCGTTTGCAGCGGGCTCAGGGTGTTGTCGAGCTGCTCAAGCCTGGTGCGGTGCTTCTGCCTGGCCTGCTGCAGTTCGCTGAATTTGCGCTGACGCTGCTGCACCCTTTCCAGCAGCGGACCGTGGGACCGTTTCGCAGTCTGGCGTTCCGCGTCCAGAGCGGCCTGACGCTGCTCCAGTTGACGAAGTTGCGGTCGCTGCTGGTCCACTGCCTCCAGCAGCCGTTGCTCCTCCCTCCTGCAGGCGGAGAGGGTCTCTCCCAGCTCCAGCAGTCGCTGGCGTAGCGGGGCTGCCTCATCCCCATCACTGCTGGCACCGAAGCTGAGGCCGCCTCCTCTCTGGGCAAAGCTTCCGCCGGTCATGGCACCACTTTTTTCGAGCAGCTCACCTTCGAGGGTGACCGCCCGCGACCGTCCCAGGAATTGTCGGGCACTGCTGAGATCGCTGAAGACCTGCGTGTCACCGAAGACATACGCGAACACGTCTGAGTAGATCGCTTCGTAGCGGATCAGGTCGACAGCCCGTCCCACCAGGCCGCCCTCATCACCGGGCCGGGGTCGGTGTCCGCGTGCCATGGCAGCTCCTGCCCCCCCGCCAGGAGCCCTGATCTTGTTCAGAGGCAGAAAGGTGAGTCGACCGGCGCGGCGACTTTTCAACAGATCGATCGCACGCGCTGCGATGCGATCGTCATCCACCACCACCTGGCCCATCCTGGCGCCCGCAGCCACTTCAAGCGCCAGGCGATGGCGTGCATCAACCTCACCAAGCTGTGCGACATGGCCATGAATCCCCTCAAGTCCCGATTCGAGCAGCAGCCGCAGTGCTCCTGTGCCCCTGCTTTCCTGCAGCGCTTCCCGGCGACTGTCGAGGCGCGCGATGTCTCGCTCCAGCCTTGTCTGTTCCTGCTCGAGCCTGGTGCGGGTGCGCTGCTGAATCGCGACCGACTCCAAAAGCTGCTGGAGCTGCTCTCTGCCGCTGCGAATTGACTCCAGCAGGGTCTGCCATTCCTGTTCAAGTCGCTCAAGCAGCGTCTGGACGCGTTGATCCTCCTCGCCGTCCTGATCGCGTTCCTCTTCCAGCTCGAGCTGGCGTTCCTCGTCCTGGCGCAGTCGTTCCCGCAGCTGCTGCTGTTCCTCCTGGAGTGGTGTGACGCGATCTTGAAGTTGCTGGCGCTGGCCGGAGCGCTGCCTCTGCTCTTCGAGCCAGCTGCCTGAGCGGCCTGCCACCTCTCCCAGTCGACGCCGTGAGAGCTCCACGGCGGCTTCCGCATCTCTGCAGGCCTGCTCCGCCTGCTCCAGCAATCCACTGTTTGTGCTCTGGCGCAGGTCTTCCGTCTCGCTCTGAAGCTGGCCGCGGCGGGCCTGCAACTGATGGCGAAGTCCCTGCAGCCGTTCACCCTCCTGCTGATGCTGGCTTGCCTGCCGCTCCAGTTCGCGGCTCTGGGGATCCAGTCCTGCCAGTTCGGCCTGCACGCTCAGCAGCTGGTCCTCGCCGAGAGCCTTGACGCTCTCCTGCAGGGTCTGCAGACGACCTGCCGCCTCCTGCAGCGCAATGTCGCGTTCAGCGATCGAGCGGGTGTCGTTGTCCTCCTTCTCTTTCAGCTCCTGCTGCCGTTGCTGAAGACGTCGGCGTTCAGTCTGGGCCGCTTCGAAGGCCAGAACCAGTTCCTGTCGGCGTCCAAGCTGCAGCTGCTCCCTGAGTTCCTGATAGGCCCTGGCCTTGGCGCAGTCCTTCTCAAGACGCTGTCGTGCCGCCAGCAGTTCCTGCTCCACAATCCGGCAGCGCTCCTGGCGCTCCTGCA
>CAYWOE010000149.1:0-3294 GCA_964459855.1 uncultured Synechococcus sp.
CTGCTGCATGACCTGATGAAAATCCTCGATGCTGCACAGGCTCAGCTGCTTGGCGGGAGCTTCCCGGAGATCCCCAGGAAGCCTTGACATCGTCTGCTCTGTGAACCGGGATCCCTCCGGTTGGTGATCTCGAGGCCTGAATGAGGTTTGCGGCACCCTGCGGCTTTTGATGGCGCTCTTCGCCTGCTCTGGATCAGAGGAATGTCCGAATGGTCCTTCAGCAGACAGAGGTTGAGTCCGCGCTTGCAGATATGCGTGGCCGTCTCCGCTGGATCTAGCGACCAATGGGGAGTATCCGGTGTCCAGAGATGGCTCGCAAAATCCAGCTCCCACTGTCCAAGCGCCCCAGTTCCATCACTGCTGCCTGGGCCATGCTCACCCTTTCCTACGTTGCCGCCTGGGCACTCTGGGGCCTGGCCAATGCCAGTCTCAGCCTTTGATCCCAGAAGGAAGGCCGCCCCTCCCGCTGGAAAGACGGCCTAGCTCGCTCGTTTGTGCATTGATCAACCCATCACTTGTGGCGAAAGGAAGGGGTCGAAGCTTCTGGCTGGTGGCGCCCTGGGGCCATTGGCTCTAGGGGTTGGGTTGTTGTCTCCTGGGGCACCTGGAGCGGTGCAGGCGGAGCGTCGATTGGCGTGACGTATCTGATGTGTACCTAACCAAACGACCAACCCTGGTCATTGATGAGACTGTTGGAGCAGGGGCCAGAAGTCAGTCTGCTTCTGTGATCTGCTCAGGTGGAGTATCGGCCGTCATTGGCTCCTCCGATTTCGTGGCCTCACTCTCCACCCGCCATGGCCTTCCCGCCATCAGTCGAATCACGCATTGCCTCCGGTGGCAAAATCTTCAATAGTGAGAACGGCGTGCCAAGGCTCAGGCGTAGGACCGGAGTGATGCCCTGTCGATGCGCTGAAATTCATTCGGGTGTTCCGCTGTTGCTGGTTGTTCCGGTGCCGCCCATCGCGGCCCTTGAAACCGTCACCATCAAGAGTGCTCCCCAAGGCCTGAATTGATGGTCATCCATGGTCGCTGAGCTGGTTCTGCTGCTGGCGCTCTGTGCGATTGCCGTTGTGGCCAATGCCCTTTCGGCTTTTGCCGGAGGTGGTGCTGGCCTGGTGCAATTGCCGGCTCTGATTCTGCTGGGGCTCCCCTTTGCTTCAGCACTGGCCACGCACAAGCTGGCCAGTGTGGCTCTTGGCCTCGGCGCCGCTGGTCGGCACTGGCAGGCCAGCAGCCTTGATGTTCGCCTGAGCCTGTTGGTTCTTCTGTCGGGTCTGCCGGGTGTGTGGATCGGGGCCAGCAGTGTGCTGGCTTTGCCGGATCAAGTCGCCACAGCGGCCCTTGGGCTGTTGACCTTTTCTCTGGGTCTGTATTCCGCGCGGCGGCCTGAACTGGGTCAGACCGACCGGGCGGTGAACCACAACGGAGTTCAGAAGCTGATTGGCGTTGCCGTGCTTTTTGCCATCGGCGTTCTCAACGGATCACTGACCTCAGGGACAGGTCTGTTCGTCACGTTGTGGTTGGTGCGCTGGTTTGGTCTGAGTTATCCGCGGGCAGTGGCGCACACACTGATTCTGGTGGGCCTGGCCTGGAACGGCACCGGTGCTCTTGTGCTTGGTTTCAGCGGTGAAATTCGCTGGAGCTGGGTGCCGCCCCTGATTGTGGGTTCCCTGATCGGCGGTTATCTCGGCGCTCATCTGTCCCTCGCCAAAGGAAGTCGGCTTGTCAAGCGCGCCTTCGAATGGCTGGCCCTGCTGATGGGTTTGTCGCTTCTGATCCGAAGCCTTTGAGCTGAATGACGCCAGTTCAGCCCATCCTGTTGTTCACAGCATGCAGGTGAAAACAACCTCGATGTGAAAGGCGCAGCGCTCACCGAAAAATCAGGCGCTGAGCACTCGTCCCTGGCGCATCAGCCAATGAAGCGATCTTCACCGATCGTTTTGGCTCTGAACCTTGTTCAGATGCGCAACCCGCCACTTGTTTCTGATCATCCTCAAATAGTTCTTCAGTGGTCTCCTCCCTCAAAGTGTTTTTTTGATGGCTTGCCTTTGCTTTGCCTCAGTGGTTAGAGAACCAGACTGCAGTCAAAAGTCCTGAGCAGAATCTGGCTCACAGGATCACCTTTGACGTACTGGGTCTTGCCGGAGTCCAGATCAGCAAAATCAAAAGACTGTGCAGGCTCTCAGCATGACTGCTGATTTTCACTAATAAAACTTGCCAAAAGCACAAAGGCAGAGAGAATGCAAGTCGATTCGCTGAATTCGGATGCTTGATTTCTACCCTCAGTTCTGGACGAAAGCCTTTGATTTTGAGGGGCGCACCAGGAGAATTGATTATTGGAAGATTTTTGTTGTTAATCTTGTTCTGGGAATTGTTCTTGCAAAGTTTACGATTGATGCTCTCTATTTTCTGTTTGCGATTGCCTCAATCTGTCCTGGTATCGCAATGAATGTCAGGCGCATTCGTGATACAGGCCGTCAATGGCAATGGATTTTTATCTTCCTTGTGCCAATTATTGGTCCCTTTTGGCTTCTTTGGATTGAATGTCAGCCATCTTCAACAGCAGAATAAATTTGCAGATGGTCTGAAATGCAGAGAAACTTGGAGTTCTGAATCTGCGCAAATGTTGTAAGGGACAGTCTGAACAGCATGGTTTCGCAGAGAAGCAAGATTCCCATAAAACTCCGGATGTTGTCCTGTTCAATCCCTCATGAAATGTGGAGTACTGGTCTCACGGGTTTCCGCATGAGAAACCCCCGCTTTGTTGAGCGGGGGACGTTGGTGTGAGGTCTTTGTCGGGAGATCGATGGCGACAACTAACGCCCCCTGCCTTTCCCTTTTCAGGGTTTTGTATAGCTTTCAGTCTGTATTCACATGACTTCAGGCTTCCCGACAGAGTCAATCAATAAACTCGTGTAATTCCATACAAGACTCTTCTCTGAAAAGCTTCATCCAAAATGACTTGACCACGGCCTAAGTCAAGCTCAACTTTGAGATGTCGCTGGGGATCATGCAGGTAAATGGTATCCCCGGCACGATGCGTTTCACGGAAAGTGTATCTTCCGCTGGGGTTCCTTTCCACCCAGTTAATCCACCGACTGTTTCCTCGTTTCTGTTCAAAGTAACCAGTGCCATAGTTGACATTGGTGACGTGGTAAATATTTCTGTAGTTCGGGCGGGGCGAGAAAATCCGAACACAACGAATAGGCCCTCGTCGTGCTGGGCGATAACCCCTTGGGCAAACAAGACGCTGACCCATTCCTCTGGAGATCACACATGCTTGTTGACGCTCTG
>CAYWOE010000150.1:0-3266 GCA_964459855.1 uncultured Synechococcus sp.
ATGCCCAGGGCATGCATGAACTCCTGGGCCAGAAATTCGCGCACGCTGGAGCGCAACACGGCGCGGCCATCGGCGCCGCGGCAATAGGGCGTTGGGCCGCCACCCTTCAACTGCATTTCCCAGCGTTGACCCTTGAACACGCCTTCAACCACGGAGATGGCCCGGCCGTCGCCGTAGCCGTTGCCATTGCCGAACGGACATTGCTGGTTGTATTCGGTGCCGTAAATCGACAGGGCATAGCCAGTGGCCCAGCCGTAGGGGCGCATCGGCTCGCTCATGTTGCTGAGGTCGCCGGAGAAGACACTGCGGAAGTCGCCGTCGTGGACCAGGGTTTCGTCGAGGCCCAGCGCATCAAACAGTTCAGGGCTGTGGGCGATGTAGTCGGGGCTGGAAAGTGGTGTGGGCGTCACCGGCACGTAGTGGCCGGAACGCACCTCCCGCGCGCGGTGATCATGTCCATCCGGTGTGGACTGCGGATCGGGCCGCAGTTGCTGCATCAGCGAGTAATCGACCTGCTGGGCGAAGGCGGCAAAGCTGGAGGTGATGGCTGGCGTCGATGCGCTGGAGCTGGCGGTCATCAGTCCGATTGCTGCAGTGATTGCATCATCGGTGGGGAGATGCCGACGCTGCGCTTCTCTGGCAAGCAGCGAATAACCTGGTTGGGATACGTCCTCCGCCTTTCCATTGGCTGAAGCGGGTTGCTGAGCACGGCAAGCTGGTCATGACCAGCCTCGGCACCACCCTCCAGGAGACGCGATTCATCGCTGATGGTCATGCCTGAACCGATTCCTGCGCCAAAGGCCCGCCCCGAGGTCGAATGCCTCCGGGGTTACAGCGCGCCTCTGGAGGGTCGTCGGGGTCTGCTGCGGCTGGACTTCAACGAGAACACCATTGGCCCAAGCCCAGCAGTCACAGAGGCGATTCGCTCCTTCCCTGCTGACCAGATCGCGGTCTATCCGGAATACGACGGGTTGCGTGAGGCCTTGATCGCCAACCTGCAGGCGTCGCCGGCCGGCCTGGCCCGTCCCCTGTCCACCGAACAGGTGGGGCTCTTCAACGGCGTGGATGCCGCGATCCATGCGGTGATCCATGCCTATGGGGCTGCAGGCGACACCCTGCTCACCACCAGTCCCACCTTCGGCTACTACGCGCCGTGTGCGGGCATGCAGGGAATGGCCATCGAGGCGGTGCCCCACGACATGCCGGGTTTTCGCTTCCCGCTGGAGGCGATGCGCACGGCGCTGCAGCGCGGGCCGAGGATCCTGATGCTCTGCAATCCCAACAACCCCACCGGAACGCGGCTCTCCGCCGAGCATGTGCTGCAGCTGGCAACTTCCGCACCCGACACGCTGGTCGTGGTGGATGAGCTCTATGAAGCCTTCACCGGCGACAGTGTGCTGCCGCTTGCGGACTTCGCCGTGCACGCCAACCTGCTGGTGCTGCGCTCCCTGGCCAAGACCGCCGGTCTGGCCGGCCTGCGCATGGGATTTGCCATCGGTTCGGCGGAGGTGGTCGATCGGGTCAGCCGCGTCACCGGTCCCTACGACGTGAACAGTCTGGCTGTCACGGCCGCCTTTGCTGCACTGTCCGATCAGGCGTACACCGACGACTATGTGGCCGATGTGGTACGAGCACGTAACTATCTGGTATCGGAACTGACGCGATCCGGTGCCGCCTTCCACTGCGACGGCGGAAACTATCTTCTCGTCTGGCCCCGTTCACCCGCTCAGCAGGTGGAGCAGCAACTGAGGGATGCCGGCATCCTGGTCCGTTCGATGGCAGGCAAGCCCCAGATCGACGGCTCCCTGCGCGTCAGCATCGGCACCCTCGCCCAGATGCAGACGTTCTGGGAGTGCTATCGCCAGCTCGAAGGCTGAGCGCGTCGTCAGCGCATCACCTCGATCACAGTGCTGTCTCCGAGGTTGCCCGGCAGCGACAGTGTCGGTCCAACCTGCCGGACCTGGGAGCCGCTCATGGCGTCAAGAAACGGCTGCACTCCGCCCTGGTCGCAACCGGTCGGGGCCTCTCCGTTCACGTATTGCACCGGGATCACCCGACGCGGGTTCAGCTGCCTCACCACTTCAGCGGCTTCCTCACCGCTGTAGACCTTGCCTCCGCCCCCGACTCCGATGATCAAGACATCAGGGCGACCCAGCAGCACCCTGTCCTCTCCGCTGAGCGGAGCGGCAGCTCCCCCCAGGTGGGCAAAGCTCAGGCCCCCCTGCTGCCAGCGCCAGATGGTGGCGTTGCCGAAACGGCGGCCGCCCATGCGGTCGTGCGGAGCAGAGAATCCCTCCAGATCCAAACCTCCCACGCGATAGGAACCAGGCTTGGAGAGGTAGGTCCCGCCGCCGATGCGTGCGCCCTCATCCGGCAGTTCTGAGCTGGCGAGGGTCACGCTGGCACTGACACGTGGCTCGGAAAGCCCCTGGGCGCAGCCCACCGCACGGAAGGGGTTCACCAGGACGGACTGACCTCCTCCACGGATCAGCAGCGCACTGTGTCCGTAACTGGTGATCGACACGCCAGCTGCATGAACGCTGCTGACGCTTATGCCGGCCAGCGCGGTTGCAGCGGCCAGGGGCAAGGCGGCGCGCCCAGGACCCTGGCGTTTCAGGAAGACTGTCATGGGGGGATGCCTGCTGGCTCAGGAAGCTAGCAGTGTTGAACGCGCCCTTCCGCCAGCCGCAGGAAGTTGGCCAGCAGCTTGTGACCGGCTTCCGTGAGCACGCTCTCCGGGTGGAACTGCACGCCCTGGAGATGGGGGTGTTCACGGTGACGCAGACCCATCACGGTGTTGTCCTCGAGCCATGCGGTGACTTCCAGGCAGTCGGGAAGACTGCCGCGATCGGCGATCAGGCTGTGGTAACGCGTGGCTGTGAGCGGCTGGGGCAGGCCGGCAAACACGCCCTCACCGCGATGCAGCACCGGCGAGGTCTTGCCATGCATCAGTTCCGCAGCGCGAACGATTGTCCCTCCGAAGGCCTGGGCCAGAGCCTGATGGCCCAGGCAGACCCCCAGGGTTGGAATGCGTGGTGACAACTCCTTGAGCACATCCAGGCAGACACCGGCCTGATCAGGATCTCCAGGGCCAGGGGACAACAGGATGGCATCTGGACCGAGCTCATCAATCTCGGCCACTGTGAGGGCATCGTTGCGCTCCACACGCAGATCCTGGGCCAGAGGGTGCTGAGCCGCCAACTCCCCGAAATACTGCACCAGATTGAAGGTGAAGCTGTCGTAGTTATCGATGACAAGCAGCATCG
>CAYWOE010000151.1:0-3252 GCA_964459855.1 uncultured Synechococcus sp.
ACGTTGACGGTTCCACCGGCTGGAATGCGGCTGCCCCAACCGGTTCCTGAAAGCGTGTAGCGAGTCAGTCCATTCCCCAGGGATTCGCTTGCGAGAGCGACTCCCCATGCATTGGGGTCGAGCTGATGTCTGCTGATGAAGCTGATCGTCCAGCCGTCAAGATCCTGATCGCTGGTGTTGGTGATGGCCAGGTCAGCTGTGAAGCCTCCCCACCAGAGGTCCCCACCGATCGTGGTCTGCAGTGACTCAGATGGCGCCATGGGATGAATGAGATGTACGGAATCAGTTCAGCGACGGGATGTGATTCAGATGGAACTCACTCGGCTCAGAGTGTGTCCGAATCTGACTTGCTCCCTCTGACGCCTCTGATCGTTGTCATTCCATTCAGGCCTGATCAAGAGTTTTCTTCCATCCTCCAGGTGAAGGATTTTCAGGCTCTGGTGAGTGAATGTTGCCTCGTTTCATTGTTGCCGAGCGATTGGTCAATGCCTTGTGATCTGGAGATTGATGGCATGCTTCGTCGTGATCTCTCTGGCGGGATTGCCTATTGATCGCTACCGGCACATCTCAACATTGACTCTCAATGTTGAGTTCAGGTACTGCTGACTGTGTTCAGTCTGTGGTGTCTTGAGCAGGAGAATCAGTCGTGTTAGTTGTTTCTTGACCATGGCAATCTGCTTCTGCTTAAGCCGCTGAGCCAGCGGCTCTCAGGTCGGCAGCCGCGGGCATGCATCCACAAGTGTGCGAGTGATGTCGGCCTGCGGTTGATTGAGCAGCCGATCGCCCGGGCCTTCCTCCACCACGTGTCCCTTGTTGAGCACGAGCAGACGGTGGCAGAAGCCACTCGCCACGGACAGGTCATGGGTGATGAAAATCATGGCAAGCCCGAGATCCCTCTGCAGCTGCCGCAGCAGTGCCAGCACCTCCGCCTGGATTTCGGCATCGAGCATGCTCACGCTTTCATCACAGATCAGCACCTTCGGCTCCAGCGCCAGTGATCGGGCAATAGCCACCCGTTGCTGCTGGCCGCCGGATAGCTGCCTGGGCAGGCGGTTCTGGTAGCGCTCCGCGGGTCCAAGCCCCACGCGTTCCAGCAGCTGACGAGCCTGTTCCCTGGCTGCGCCGGGTGTGGCCAGATGGTGAATGAGCAGCGGGTCGGCGATGGCATCCACCACGGACATGGCTGGATTCAGACAGGCCAGAGGGTCCTGGAACACCATCTGAATGGTTCGCCGCACCTGACGCGCCCGACGTCCGCGAAGTCTGAGCAGATCGTGACCCAGCAGCTGAACCCGGCCGCCACGGACTGGGGTGAGGCCCATCAGGGCACGGCAGAGCGTGCTTTTGCCGCAGCCCGAACCTCCCACCACTCCAAGGGTCTCGCCGGCTCGCAGCTCAAAGCTGATGCCATCCACCGCCTTCAGCCAGGTGGGATTCCAGGGTGGTCCGCCCAGGTTGTGCCAGCAGCGCAGTTCCTGCACAGCCAGGACTGTGCTGGCTTCGGGGGGTTCAGGGGTGCTTCCCCCTTCCCTGGCCCTGGCGGCTGTCAGCAGCCGCTGGCCCACCCTTGAGCTGGGATAGGTCAGCACCACGTCGCTGCGGTTGATCTCCACAACGCGTCCACCGTCCAGCACCGCCATTCGTTCGCACCAGCGGTGGGCCATGGCGAGATCGTGGCTGATCAGCAACAGGGCGCTGCCCAGTTCCTCACACAGTTCCCTCAGCGCAGCCATCACCTGACCGGCCACAGCCACATCCAGGCTGGTGGTGGGTTCGTCGGCGATCACCAGGGGCGGGCGCAGGGCGATGGCCAGAGCGATCGCCAGGCGCTGGCGCATGCCGCCGCTGAACTCATGGGGGTATGCATGAAAACGGTCGGCGCCAATGCCGACCTGTTCCAGCAGCTCCTCGGCCCTCTTGCGGCGATCGCCATCGCTCATCGCCGGTCTGTGAGCCCGCAGAGTGTCGAGCAGATGACCACCCACTGTCATCAGTGGATTCAGACGTGTCATCGGATCCTGAAACACCAGACCCACCGACTCACCGCGCAGCATCCTGAGATCGGCAAGGCTGAGGTTGCGTGGATCGCGGCCGTTCAGGGACAGCCCTCCCTCGCAGCAGCTTCCTGCGGGAAGCAGCTGTAGTGCTGCCCTGGCCACAGTGCTTTTGCCACAACCGGAGGGACCCACCAGGGCCAGGCGTTCGCCTGGTTGCAGCCGCAGATCAAGCCCATCCAGCGTCCAGGCCTGGCTGCCCGGATAACGAAGCCGGAATTGCTCCAGCTCCAGGACAGTCCCCGGCGCGGTTGTCATAGCAATCGAAGCGCAGGTGCTCATGGCTACATACCATGGATTCACCTGTCGGTTCGGATGCTCAACGCCACCTCCGAGACGGTCGCAGTGCAGATCCGGAACGGATCCGCTGCACCGGCCTGCGGTCTGGTGGCTCTGAGAGACCGCCCCATCCGCTCGGCCGATGACTACGGCATCGATCTGCCCGCCTGGTTGCGTGAGTGCATTGACCACGTTCCCCCAGGAATCGGCCACAGCTGCCCAACCGATTCAGAGGCTCTGCTCGCTGCGGCGTTTGATTTCGCATTTCAGCTGCATGAGGGCCAGTTCCGCGCCAGCGGAGATCCCTACATCGTTCATCCGGTGGCGGTGGCTGACCTTCTCAGGGATATCGGTGCCAGCGCCAGCGTGATCGCCGCAGGCTTCCTGCACGATGTGGTGGAAGACACCGACGTCACACCGGAGCAGCTGGAGAGTCATTTCGGGCCTGAAGTCCGTGAACTGGTGGAGGGTGTCACCAAGCTGGGCGGCCTTCATTTCACCAATCGCACCGAGGCACAGGCTGAAAACCTGCGCAAGATGTTCCTGGCGATGGCCAGCGACATCCGTGTGGTGCTCGTGAAGCTTGCAGACCGGTTGCACAACATGCGCACTCTGGGGGCGCTCCGTGAGGAAAAAAGGCAGCGCATCGCCCGGGAGACGCGGGAGATCTATGCGCCACTGGCCAACAGGCTCGGTATCGGTCGTTTCAAATGGGAACTGGAGGATCTGTCCTTCAAATTGCTGGAGCCGGATGCCTTCAGGGAGATTCAGCAGGAGGTGGCAACCAAACGCAGTGAGCGGGAGGATCGCCTGGGTGTCACGGTTCAGCTGCTCAGTGATCGTCTCTCGGCGGTCGGGCTTGAGAACTGTGAGGTGAGCGGCCGGCCCAAGCACCTCTTCGGCATCTGGACCAAGATGC
>CAYWOE010000152.1:0-3245 GCA_964459855.1 uncultured Synechococcus sp.
CTCCCGACGACCGGGACCGGGCGCAGCTCATCTCTTCAGCTCGCGTCACTGGCCACCGCGACATGCCTGATGCGGGAGCGCCGGTTGAGCCGTGCTCAGGCTGTTGAACTTCTTGACCGCCAGGGGCGGGTCTGGGGCTGGGAACCGCGATGGGGTCAGCGCATTCAGCTGACGAGCGTGGACCGAGCCATCAATGCAGCCGGAGGCTGCAGACGCATGGTGCGCAGGATTGATCAGAGCCCGGTCGTCATTCCACCGATGGCCACGAAGCCGGTCACCCGAAACCCCGTTCGGGCCGGCAGCCGAAGCGAAAGCGAGGGATTCGGTCTGTTCCCTTACCGCTGAAGTGCGGAACGGAGATTGGCCGATCCAGGTTGATAGGCCTGGCCGCGTCCGGGTGATCTCAGCGCCTTGATCAATGTGGTTTCAGCGGCCCGGTACTGGCTGTCCTCACCGGTGCCGAGCTGCTCAACGGTCAGCGACTGGATCTCTTCATCGCTGAGCTTGACGTTCACATCCGGGCGGATGCCGTTCTTGTGAATATCGGTGCCCTTGGGTGTGAGGTACTTGGCGATCGTGACCGTCAGACCGGACCCATCCGAGAGGCCTCGCACCGACTGGACCAACCCTTTGCCGAAGGTCTTCTGACCCACCAGAACGGCGCGCCTGTTGTCCTGAAGCGCGCCGGAGAGGATCTCGCTTGCACTGGCTGAGCCCTCGTTCACCAGCACCACGACAGGACTGCTGGTCAGTGCACTGCCGGTGGCGCGACGCACGTCCTGAATACCGTCACGGGTCTTGGTGCTGACGATGGTGCCTTCATCCAGCCATTGCCGAGCAATGTCGATGCTCGCTTCCAGCAGGCCTCCAGGATTACTGCGCAGGTCAAGCACGTAGCCCTCAGCACCCTGGGTTTCAAGCTCGCGGATCGCTGCCCGCATTTCTCTGGCCGCGTTGGCATTGAACTGCTTGAGACGGATGTAGCCGACCTTCTTGCCGTTCCCCGCCGTGTTCAGACGGCTTTCAACAGCGTGGATCTCGATGCGTGCTCTTTTGAGCGGCACCGTCACAACTTCACCCCTGCGGCGCAGTCCGAGCGTGACCTGAGTCCCTTCCTGCCCGCGGATCAGCTTGACAGCGTCCTCAGTTGTCATCCCCTTGGTTGACTGGCCGTCGATCGAAACGATCACATCCTTGGGTTGCACGCCAGCTCTTGAGGCAGGAGTTCCTTCGATCGGAGACACCACGAGAATTTCCTTGGTGTCTTTGTCCAGAGTGATCTGGATACCGACTCCCGTGAGCTCACCGGAAGTGTCGATCTGCATCTCCTTGAACTCCTTCGGGTCAAGGAAGCGCGTGTAGGGATCATCGAGACTGGCGAGCATGCCTCGGATCGCTTCATAAGACTCGTCAGTGCCCGCGTAGCTCTTGGCCAGCAGATCTCTTCTCAGCCTTGTCCAGGTTTCGGGGGAATACTTGCCTGAAGAATCCAGAAAGTCTCGGTAGACGATCTGCCAGACCTGATCGATCACCTCCTTCGGGCTGTTGGTGATCGAAGAGGAATTGGTGCTGGGAAGACCGAGCCCAGGCGCTGCGACTGCAATAGCTGCGGTCAGACCACCTGCTCCGAGAATCAGCAGCAGGTTTCTGCTCTGCGAATGACTCTTGAGAGGACTTTTGGTGGTCATTGATGTCCTTCCGGCCCGAATCCTCAGATTAACGAGTTCAAGCAGGATCCACCCAGCGTCCGTCGTCTTTGATCAGCTGAATCAGAGCCTGAACACCATCGGCCTCCGGCACCTTGCGGATCTCCTCTCGCCCCCGGTAGAGCGCGATCGTGCCTGGTCCCTTGCCGACGTAACCGTAGTCAGCGTCCGCCATCTCACCGGGGCCATTGACGATGCAACCCATCACGGCGATGTCCAGTCCGGAGAGATGCGAGGTGGCGTTTCGCACCTGATTCAGCACCTCTTCAAGATTAAACAAAGTGCGACCGCAGCTCGGGCAGGCCACGTATTCGACCATGGTCTTGCGTAAGCCGATGGCCTGAAGAATGGAGTAGCAGACGGGGATTTCCTTTTCCGGAGATTCAGTCAGCGAGACACGGATCGTGTCTCCGAGTCCTTCCGACAGCAGGGTGGCGATTCCTGCGGTGCTCTTGATGCGACCGTAATCCCCATCACCCGCTTCGGTGACTCCCAGGTGAAGCGGAAAATTGAAACCTGCGTTGTCGAGTGTGTCGGCCATCATCCGATAGGCAGCCAGCATCACAGGGGCTCTGGACGCCTTCATCGAGATCACGATGTTGTGGAAATCCAGGTCGTCACAGATCCGAACGAATTCCATGGCTGAAGCCACCATCCCCTCGGGCGTATCGCCATAGGTGAACAGCATGCGTTCCGCCAGTGAACCGTGATTCACCCCGATGCGCAGGGCTTTGTTCTGCTCCTTCAGGGCCTCCACCAGCGGTGAGAACTTCTCCTTGATGCGCTCGCCGATGGCGTCGAATTCCTCCTTGCTGAAGTCCTGGCGGTCGGGGTCAGGCTTGTCGAACACGAACAGCCCGGGATTGATCCGCACCTTGTCGACATGCTTGACCACCTCCAGGGCGATACGAATGCCGTTGTGGTGAACATCCGCGACCAGGGGAACATTGCATCCCTGGGAGCGCAGAGCAGCACGGATCTGGCCCATGGCCTTGGCATGAGCCAGCGTGGGTGTGGTCACTCGCACGATTTCACAGCCCACATCCACCAGTCTGCGGATGCCGGCAACAGACCCTTCGATGTCGAGGGTGTCCTCATTGATCATCGACTGAACCGCCACCGGGTGCTCACTGCCGATGGGAACTTCCCCGACCATGACCGTTCGCGTGCGACGGCGGCGAATCACCGTGTCATAACGGGGATTGATGGCAACTTCACTGCTGCTTTCAGGAGCACTGGTCAAGGTGCCGGTCATGAATCGGACAGGTTCTGAGCCAAACCTTGGCATAGACGTCAGCGCAATGACTTGCGTTTGTTTCGGCGATGCCGTTTTCGTGGCGGAGTGAAGGCCTGGGTTCCGTTCCGGCTGCGGGGCTCAGCGGCCCAGGAGAAGATCCAGTTTTCGTCGGGCTTCCCGCAGATCCTGCAGGGTCAGATGCTGTGGTGTTCCGACCTCGCGAGAGCGGAAGCGCAACAGATAGGAAGGGTGAAACACGGGCATGAAATCCCGGCCGTTGCACGTCTGCCACTGGCCTCTCA
>CAYWOE010000153.1:0-3223 GCA_964459855.1 uncultured Synechococcus sp.
GAGGTTGAGCAGTTGCTGCTGCTGGGGATTCCCACCCGGGGTGTTCAGTTGTCCGCGGTGCTGGCGCGTTTTCTCGAGGAGCAGAGCGGTCAGGCCATCGCACAGGGCACCCTGGACCCCACGTTTCATCGTGATGATCTCGAGCGCGTGGCCATGCGCCCCGTTCAGGCAACCGAACTGCCTGTGAGTGTCGAGGGGCGGGATGTGCTTCTGGTCGACGATGTGGTGTTCACCGGGCGGACTGTGCGCGCCGCTCTGGAAGCGATCCAGGCCTGGGGACGCCCTCGACGCGTGATGCTGCTGGTGATGGTGGACCGCGGGCACAGGGAACTGCCGATTCAACCTGATTTCTGCGGCCGGGCCGTTCCCACCCGGCGAACCGAAACCATCGAGCTCAGGCTGCTTGATGTGGATGGTGAAGAAGGTGTCTTTCTGCGCCGGGATCAGTGGGACGACTGAATCTCTTCCCCCCTGAAGTGGGTTTCGTAACGCCCGAATGAAATCAGCACAGATGGAGTCGGACTGATCGGACGACCTTCCCTGCATCTCCATGACTCGCTCTCAAATCGAAGACCTCCCCACGGTGCTGAGGATGGTCGCAGACGAACCGATGGGTGCGAATCGACCCTTTCGCCAGGCTGCATGAGCTCTCGCTCTCATCCAATTCAGCCAGTCACGGTCTCTTCGCCTTGCAGAGGCTCTCCGGTCCTTCCTCCACGAGAACTCCTCCGAGATCAGCACATCCGGCGATGAAGGCGCTCCATGGATCCATGCCACTGGACAGTCGCTCTTCAACAGCTTCATTCAGCTGTTCAGGATCGACCGTGTGAGCCGGCAGAGCTCCATGGCTGTGGTGCTCCTGACGGTCGCGAAGATTCTGAATGGCGTCTTCCACCTGTCTTCGCAGCGGCAGGGCATGAGCCTGCCACCAGGGATGGTCCAGCTGATTGAGCACACTCAGCGCCTCCCACCATTGCTGTCGTTCCACCTTGTCCTGCAGGCGCTCGTGATCGACCCTGTTGCGGTTCCAGGTCTCACGAAGACTGTCGCTGAGCTGTGTGCCAGGTCTCTGCCCCTTCTTCTCAAGGGGTCTGAGGGTGATCAAAGCCTTGTCGAGATCTCCTGCGCGGAACTGCTCAAGGGCCCGCTCGCGAAGCGTTTCGCGCCACTGACGCAGCCTGGATTGATCACGGCTGCGCTGCTCTTTGTCGCCGACACTGGAATTGACCAGCTGCGACTGAAGGCTGAGGGCTTGGCCGCTGTCGCCCGCCTCCCAGGCGAGCTCGGCCTGCCGACGGCGACAGACCGCCTGTTCGCTGGGTGCCTCCCGGTCCAGCCATCGGAGCGCAGCCAGCTGTTCGCCGTAGCGCAGACAGGCTTTCAGATCGCCGCGGGATGCTGCTTCCCGCAGTCGATCCGGCAACTGCTGTTCCCACCAATATGCATATCCGCAGAGGGATGCAACGCCACCCAGTGTGGCGATCAGCCAGAAACTCGGGAGATGGCGACGCAGCGCCAAGGGTGGTGGGGGAACGACAGTCACCTTTCTATGAATGTCAAAGCCAACCCACACGCCCTTGTGGACGGCCCGATCACCGCACGGTCCCAAGTGGTATCGGCTCCAGGCTTTCTCCGGTGCGCAGATCCTCTCCCTCGAGAATCAGTTCCGCCTGATCGTTGAGATGGAAGCGCAGTTTCAGGCAATCCTCACCGGGTTGTCCGGGAGGGTCGAGGGGGAGTTCACAGGCTGTGTCCGGTCTCCTGGTCACGTCGTCCCAGCCATCGGTTTTCTCAACAACACGAGGAAGCCCGTTCACCATCACCACTTCATGTCTGGTCTCCCCTCTTGACTCCCCGAGCACCAGTTCAAGTGACTCCTGGTCGGGACCGCTGGCGCTGAGGATGAGTTCCAGCGGTTTGCTGGAGGGCCAGGGCTGACCCGGCAGAAACAGCGGGTGCCAGTGATGGGTGTTGCTGCGCTGGTTCCAGCAACGCAATGAGATCCCCCGCTGCAGCAGGTCCTGCATGCGAACTCCCGGGGTGAGACTCAACGCGCCGCATGCCACCGCCTCCATCGGCGGAGGTGTCAACAGCGGTGTTGGTGCCATCTTCTCGGCAAGCCACTTGCGCAGCTGCGGGAGATGGGCTCCTCCACCAACCACAACCACAGCGTCCAGGTCCTCGGCTGGACAGCCGTTGAGCTCCGCATCGCGCAGGGTTTTGCCGAGCAGCCCATCGAGGGCGTCGAACAGACCTCGCTCCTCCAGCAGTCGGCTGAACTGGTGCCGATCCATCGTCAGACTGCTCGGACCAGCGAGATCCGGACCGCAGGCCGGTTCGGTGAGACTTTCCCTGTTGGGGATGTCGGGATTGCTGAGGCGACACTTCAGGCGCTCCGCAGCGTTCAGCAATGCCATCAGCCCATCTCCTTCGTCAGGAAGGCCGCCCGGGCACAGTTCGTCGAGAATCCAGCGATCCAGGTCTCTGCCGCCCAGATTGATGCCTGCTTTGCCGAGAACCTTGGCCTGGCGAAGTGCCTGGCGGCTGTTGGTGAGGTCCTGCCCGCGGAAGCGAAGCAATTGAGCCACGGGTGCTGCCCGACCTTCCCCGCCCTCGAGAGCCACAAGGGACAGATCCAGAGTTCCGCCGCCGAGGTCGACCACCAGCAGCTTGGACCCAGCTTCCAGCCCAGCCCCGAGCGCGGCTGCCGTGGGTTCGTCCACAAGGGCGATTTCTCCGACCTGCATCGGTTCACAGGCTTTGAGAAGCCAATCGCGGTAGCCGGATCCCTGATCGACGGGGGCCGTCAGCACGAGTCGCTCGATGCTGAGTCCCGGAGGCATTCTCTTCCAGATCTCAGACAACAGACGTGCACCAGCCTGTTCCGGGCTGAGCCGTCTTTCGATGTTCAGCTCCTCTGATGCCATGCCGATCCAGCGCTTGAAGTCGCGATGCAGCTGGGGGGCATCGCGCTCATGCAGGCCGTTCTCCACCACTTCACGTCCCACCAGGACAGGGCCTGAGACAGCATCTTCGGCCCAGATGATTGATGGGATCGCTCCGGTTTCACGTGTGATCTCTGGCAGGTCGAGCAGATCCACCTCAGGGCGTTGAGCGGATTGAAAAGCCACCACCGTTGTGGTGCTTCCCAGGTCGATCGCCAGTGTCCCGACGTCGCAAGACGCGTCGGAAACATGAAGGTTTTGTTCGGCAGCGAGGGGCT
>CAYWOE010000154.1:0-3218 GCA_964459855.1 uncultured Synechococcus sp.
TGCCATCGGATCCAGTGCAGCGCCGCCGGGACGACGAATTTCAAAGTGGAGATGCGGACCTGTGCTGCGTCCGGTACTTCCCATCAAAGAAATGCGCGAACCCTGGGGAACCATCTGTCCTTTCTTGACCAGAAGTCGGCTGTTGTGGGCGTAGCGCGTCGATGATCCATCGCGATGACTGATCTCAACCAGGTAGCCATAACCACTGCTCCAGCCGGCGAATGCGACCAGACCATCCTTGGCGGCAAAAATCGGAGTGCCGACGTTGTTGGCGATGTCAATGCCCTTGTGCATCCGTCCCCATCGCCATCCATAGCCGGAGGTGAAAACACCCTTGGTGGGCCAGATGAAAGATTGAGGTGCTCCAAAATCACCGTCGCCCGCGAAACCTGGAAGCTCTGGCCAGCTTGCCCCCCCGGAGCGAAGGGGGCGAATCCCAAGCAAAGGTCGAGCCTTCGCCACACGAACCTTGCTGCCGACAACGAGCATCCGGGAGAGCTGAACGCCAGGGTTGAGGTCCTTCAGCTGCTGAAGTGTGATGCCATGGTCCTTGATCAGAGAGGTGAGCGACTGCCCAGCCTTGATTTCCACCACATCCTTTGGAACTGGGGGTGAACTCAGCGGGGCCGATGACCGAATGGAGTCGCTCACGAAGCGGGAGGAATCCTGAACGTCAGCACGACTTGCCTCAGGGAGAACCAGCCAGGTCCCAGACTTCAGAACTGTCGATGCAGTCTTTTCATTCAGTTTTGACAACTCCTTCAGAGAAAGATCAAGTTCTCTGGCAACCATGCTGAGATCGCTGTCAGCAGCGAGTTCAACCCAAAGCAGCTTGGTTGTGTTGGGGAGAGCCGCAAAAAGTTGCTGAGGGCTGTAGTGATCGCTGTCTGCCTGCCCGGAAAGCTGAGAAACCGCAAACAGCGCAGTGCTGGAAGTAATGGCGGTAACGGCTAGGAACAGGGGCTTCATTCAGGCATGCTTGAAGAACATTCCCGAAGAAGCCGCCACAGCCCGGGATCCGGCTGAAGGTAGCGAGCGGAACACCGCGGTGCAAGGGCCTTGGTGGCAGATCTTCGATCACCACAACTGAAGCTGCAAACCGGCGTGATGACTGACGATTGCACAGGCAACGGACAGATTGAGACTCCGAACACCACCCTGTCCATCATCCGCAGCGCTGCAGGGCATGGGAATGGTGAGAATCCGGTCGCAACGCTTCCTGATCGGATCCGGCAGCCCGATGTCCTCCCGGCCGAACAACAGCACGTCCCCTTTCTGAAAACTGATCATTTGCAGTGCCTGCCCTCCTCGCCGACTGCATCCGATCAGACGGAATGGAGTCGGAAGACTGTTGAGAAACTGATCGAAATCGCGATGAACGGAGAGATCGACGTGAGGCCAGTAATCCAGTCCGGCGCGACGCAGATGACGATCATCGATGGAGAACCCCAGAGGCTCAATCAGTGCAAGTGGGAGTCCGAATGCTGCACAGGTGCGGGCGATGTTGCCCGTGTTCGGTGGAATTCTCGGCTCGAACAATGCAACCTTCAGAGGTGTTGGAGGCAGTGTCATTGACCGGGCACAGAACATCCAAGAGCATGGAGATCCAACGCTCGTCCCTGGACGACCAGCCAGCTTTTTGAAGCGACTGTCTCCAGCTGTTGTGCAAGATGACCTTGCCGATCCCGGAATCGTCCTCCGATGGCAGTCGCTGGAACCACTCCCCAGCCGGTCTCTTCAATCACAACCACAACAGGCTGTGACCTGTTCTGAAGGCTTGTGATCAGATCCGTCTGTCGTTGCATCCAGATGTCCGATGACGTCTCCAGATGCCACGCTGTGAATGCCCCGAGCGCATCAACAAGAACGGTGTGATTGCGAGGAATGCTGTTCAGAGCTCCGGCAAGATCAGCACCACTTTCGATCACAGTCCATTCAGCCGAGCGTCGATCACGGTGAAGTTCTATCCGCTCCTGCCATGCAGGATCCTCAGGGCGAGGATCGGATGTGGCCACGTAGCTCACAGGGCTGCATGGACCCACAAGATGCTCAGCCCAGCGGCTCTTGCCACCGCGACTGGGGCCAGTGACAAGAACCAGCCCCTGGAGAGGCTGAGAGTCAGCCACCGCCGTTCATTCCTCGCAGTGTGGCGACAGAGGACGGACTGACGCGGTTGAGATAGCGGAAGATCCAGTATTTGAAGATGGTCGCAAGGATCACAGGAAACGTTGCGATAAAGAGAAGAATGAAATTTTCTCTGGCTGGGAAACCGAAGTGATTGGCGATTCCATCCAGCAGCACAGTCCATCCCTCAGGACTGTGGAAACCCACGAAGATGTCTGTGAACAGAATGATCGCGAAAGCCTTGGCTGAATCACTCAGTCCGTAAACAGCTTCATCGAAGAAGCCGCGCAGCACGCGCAGCTCTTCACGACTGAACAGACAGACGACAACAAACGCCACCGTTGCAGCAAGATCGGCCAGAACGTTTTTAACCGCATGGGTGCTTTCTGAATCCGCCTCTTCCTTCAGTTCCTCGGCCTTGGCGGAAAGCTTCTGCTGAAGTTCCTCCTGGGTGGGGATCGAATCACCACGGAGCAGAGCGTCGAATTCAATCTCAGCCTTGTAGACCCTCAGTTTTTCAACAGCCTGTTCCTCAAGCTGTGGCTTCGGGTAGCTGAGGAAAGGAAGGTCCGGAGCGAAATGATCAACAGCAGGGCTGATGATGTATGTACGACTGACCTGTTGAACCAGCAACGGCACAAGAATCAGCAGAAGCAACACCTTGAGGGAGATCAGGGTTGAATCACGTCGACGACGGAATCCGGCCACGAGTGTGGCCTCCGCAGCCGGATTCAGCTGACGCCGCAGTGTGTCGAAGATTCCGAGCAGAGATCGCGGCAGAGGATCAGGCGCTCGACTGATCGTTGGTGCTGACGCTGCACGTCTCGGGCTGTATCTGCTGACAACACTTTCGATCAACTGCAGCTGCCTGAGTTCCTGTGTGTCGAACTGGGCACGCTGGTATTCAAGCTTGTCGAGCGATGCGCGGCAGACGTTGATGGCAGCTCGGAACTTCCGCAGGACGGTGGCCTGAACAGTGGCGGGAACGGAGAGTTCGAGGTCCGGACGGATGGGACGGTCGCCGTAGTATTCGAGTTCGAGACTCTGAATCAGAAGCGCGGCTTCGTAACCACGATCCAGTTCTGCATTCACAT
>CAYWOE010000155.1:0-3209 GCA_964459855.1 uncultured Synechococcus sp.
GCGTTCTTGGGCTTCCGGCGGCCTCGTCCCTGATTCGTTTGCTGCGCTTCCACCATCATGAGCCTGAACGCATCACAGGCAGCAAATTTCTTGCTCTGCGGTTCCAGGCGCTGAATGGCCTCGGTCTCAGCATCGGCCTGGCCCTGGGTCCCTGGCTGGGCTCCCCTGTTCTGCAGCCGGGCTGAGTCCATGACCCTGCAGCTGGCGGTCCGCTCCTATGCCTATTCCCTGTCCCGTCCGCTGCAGACCGCTGCAGGCCGGTGGCAGCGGCGTGAGGGTTGGTTGCTGCGCCTGAGCTGTGCGTTCTCCGGCCGTGTGGGCTGGGGGGAGGTGGCACCGATGGATCCGGAGCAGCGCTGCGCCTGTGAGCGGGCCCTGTCGCAATGGACACGATCTGGGGATGTGGAGTGCAACCGAAACCAGCTGGAGGATCTGCTGCCGACGCTGCCAGCGGAAGTTCGCTTCGCTCTCGGTGCTGCGCTGGCGGAACTGGATGAAGTCGTGCAGGTCTGGCTGCCTGCGCCGAAGTCGGCCTGTCTGCTGCCTGCAGGCGCGGCCGTGCTGCCGATGCTGGATCAGTTGCTGGCCACTCATCCAGTGGGCGAGCCCGTCA
Source organism: uncultured Synechococcus sp. (assembly GCA_964459855.1). Lineage (GTDB taxonomy): Bacteria > Cyanobacteriota > Cyanobacteriia > PCC-6307 > Cyanobiaceae > Synechococcus_C. Next base: position 614 of record CAYWOE010000155.1, read on the forward strand.
CTGTGAAGTGGAAGGTGGCCGCGGCAGACGCTGAACTTGAGTGGTCCTTGCTTCATCAGCTGCTCGAGCGGCTGCCATCCACGGCTCGCCTGCGTCTGGATGCCAACGGCGGCTGGGAACGCCCTGAGGCGGAGCGATGGGCTGGAGCTGTTCAGGGTGATCCCCGCCTGGACTGGCTGGAACAGCCCCTTGCCGTCAGTGATCTCAAGGGACTGAAGGCCCTTGAACAACGGGTCCCTGTCGCTCTGGATGAGTCGTTGCTGTGGCAGCCGGATCTGCGCGAGCACTGGTCAGGCTGGCAGGTGCGTCGCCCGCTGCTGGAGGGAGACCCAAGACGTTTGCTGCGCCAGTTGCAGGAGGGCCGGCCGCAGCTGATGCTCAGCACTGCTTTTGAAACCGGCATCGGTTTCCGCTGGCTGGCGTTGATGGCTGGGCTGCAACAGCAGGGGCCGACACCGGTGGCACCTGGGCTGGCTCCGGGTTGGTCTCCGTCGGGACCTCTGTTCAGCTCTGACCCTGCCGAGGTGTGGGCTGCCGCTGAGGTGAGCTGCTGATGGGCATTCCGCAGGTTGTTCAATGCGATGCCGAACAGCCGGATGAGGCTGCCGTATCCCTCGAGCTGCATTTGGCAGGCGGCGCCTGGGTGCGTCTGCTCGACTGTGAATCAACGCCGGAGCGGCAACTCCTGCACGCCGATGACCTGACCTGGCCTTCAGGACCGGGGCTGATCCTGTCAACGGGAGGCAGCAGCGGTGGCCGACAGCTCTGTCTTCACCCCATCTCGAATCTGGATCGTTCCGCTCATGCCTGCGGGGTATGGCTGGATCGGCTTGGCCTGGACCCAGGCTCAACTCTGGTCTGGAATCCCCTGCCTTTTCAGCATGTGAGTGGACTGATGCCCTGGTGGCGTGCCCGGCAGTGGGGTGCCGACCACGCCTGGCTGACGCCCGCTCTGATGAAGACCCCTGGCCTGCTGTTGAGCCACTGTCAACGTCATCCGGGCTGGTGCCGATGCCCGATGCTGTTGTCGCTGGTGCCCACGCAGCTGCGGCGTCTGCTCGCAGATCCGAATGGATGTTCCTTCCTGGCTGAAATGGCGGTCATCTGGATTGGTGGTGCTGCCTTGCCAGCGGATCTGGCCGATCAATCCCGACAAGCCGGGCTGAGACTTGCCCCCTGCTACGGCGCAACGGAGACCGCCGCCATGGTGACTGCTCTGTCACCAGCTGATTTTCTGGCGGGGGTCTGTGGCTGTGGACGCCCCCTTGAAGGTGTGCGGCTGCGCCTGAATCAGCAGGGGGCTCTTGCTGTGCACTGCGATCGTCTGGCTGCGGCCAGGCTGGATGACTCAGCAGCTCTGCGTGCCATCCCGGATCGCGATGGATGGTGGCATTCAGGCGATCTGGCTGAGCTTGAGGGATCACCAACGCACCCCCTGCTGCATGTGCGGGGGCGACTCGATGGCGCCATTCTTTCCGGAGGTGTCACGGTGTTTCCCTCACAGCTGGAGGAGAGGCTGTTGATGGATGCCGGCAGGGCAGGGTTGCAGCTCGATGCCGTGTTGTTGCTCGGGCTTGCTGATCGTGAATGGGGAGAGCGACTGGTGGCTCTTGTCCGCTGGTCATCCGTTGAGGTGCCGTCTGCAGCTTTCGATGGTCTGCGCCGACTCGTTTCCGACTGGCCTGCAGCGGAGCGTCCTCTGCACTGGTATTCATGCCCCGAACTGGAACGCTCTTCGGCAGGCAAGTGGGAGCGTGCCCGTTGGAAGCAGTGGCTGTTGAATCAGCACTCCGCTCAGCAGCACTAAGTCAGCGAATCAAGCAGGAAATGCAGCTGTGAATGCATTAGTTACTCACTGCATTTTTGATGTCGTGATTGAGTCTGATGCGATGCGTCCTGGATTGCCGTCAGCGGCGCGGATGATCTGCCTGAAGTGCTGGAAGACGAACAATGATCTGTCTTTCGTAATTATTTTTCAGTGCTTGATCATGAATGCACTGCATTGAAGGCTTGACTGATAGTTTGCTGCAAGATGTTGCCTGACTGCCTGAAAAGCAGACGTCTTCGTTCTTTTTGACGTCGGGGATTCCGGCGCAAATTGGCTTGATTAGGTCGATGCTCTGAACATCCCAGGAATGCTGATGTTTGGCGTTTGCTGTCTGCTCACTGGCTGAGCGATACCCATTCCACGATGCGCGTTCTCTTTGCCACACCTGCGCGTATCAAATTAATTTCAATACCCTGTCTTGACGTCGGAATTGTGAATTAGTTCGTTCGATCTTCCCCTGGCTTATCGGCAGACTCTTAAGGTAAATCCCTGAGTTTTGCCGGGTTGCTTCGTTGCCAGTCCCCCTTCGGCCCTTTCGACCTACTTCTCAAAACATTCGCGTGAGCACAATCGACGCTCCTTCAGTGGAAGGTGATGTTGTCGATAATGCTGGGGACGTTATTAATCGTTGTTATCGCCAGATCTATTTTCATGCGATGAGCAGCGACAGGGATCGCTTTCTTGAGTCACAGCTGAGAAACGGATCAATCACTGTCAGGGATTTTATTCGCGGCCTGTTGCTCTCAGACCGTTTTTTGCGTGGATATG
>CAYWOE010000156.1:0-3180 GCA_964459855.1 uncultured Synechococcus sp.
CAGCCGCAACGTCTGGCGGCTGAGTCGCATGGACGATGCGGATGGTCGCAGCGGCGGCTTTGACGACGATCGCTTCCGCCGCCGTCTCTGAGACCGGGCTCAGGACTCGGAATTGGCATCACCCGCTTCGGCAGGCTCCTCGACGTCGATGCACACGGTTGTGGATGCCAGTTGCCGACGTGCTGCAAGCAGAGGAGCGGCCTTGGTCTTGAGCTGCTCCGCGGCCTCTGCAAGGGTCAGATCCTTGTTCCTGCTGACTTCGTCAACGGCCTTGCGGAAAAGTCCAACCTGATCGCGATACTCCTTGACCTCAGCCCTTTCGAGCTGGCCCTCGGCTTTGCTGAGAGCGGAGAGTGCGACCTTGAGCCTCTCACCCGCTTTCTGAGCCTCGGCCACAGTGGACTCAGGGGTGAGACCGTTGACCGTGTCCATTGCGGCGTCAACGTCAGCCTGGGCGGCGCAGACGGCTTCCACGCCTCTGACAACCTTGACCTCATCGTTAGCCGCCCTCTGGTCAGCGGACTGGCAGGCCACCAGGGCAAGGCTCAGAGCGAAGGCGGCGGGTAGAACTCGCTGGGATGACATCAGCAGGCTGAATCAACGGCCGAAATGTACCCAGATTCGCGAAATCGGACCGCTGTGATCCCGAAGCTGTGATCCCGAAGAGTTTCAGACGGCTGGGCAGCTGGGCCGATCTGGAGTCATGGTGAAGGGGAGGAGAGCTCAGGAACCCCGATGGGCGCCAATCTGCGGAAGGAATCTGGACCCCGGGAGGTGTTCTGCGGCCTGACCTCCATTGTCTGGCTGCATCGACGCATGCCCGACGCGTTTTTCCTGGTGGTGGGATCACGCACCTGCGCCCATCTGATTCAGAGCGCTGCTGGCGTGATGATTTTTGCGGAGCCCAGGTTCGGCACGGCCATCCTCAATGAACGGGATCTGGCTGGCCTGGCGGATGCCCACGATGAACTGGATCGTGTGGCGCGTGAATTGCTCGCGCGACGCCCTGAAATCCGCACACTGTTTCTGGTGGGATCGTGCCCAAGCGAGGTGATCAAGCTCGATCTGGCCAGGGCTGCTGAACGTCTCAATGAGGAGTTGCAGGGCCGGGTTCGCGTGGTGAACTATTCCGGGAGCGGGATCGAAACCACATTCACCGAGGGGGAGGACGGTGCGCTCTCCGCCCTGGTGCCGTTCCTCCCCGGCTCCGACCGGCGCCAGCTTCTGCTTGCGGGGACACTGGCGGATGCCGTGGAGGACCGCCTCATTCATCTGTTCGCCCGTCTCGGAATCGAAACGGTGTGCAGTCTTCCGCCGCGGCAATCCACGGAGCTTCCCGGGGTGGGACCGGGCACCACCGTGCTGCTCACGCAGCCCTTTCTGAGCAGCACGGCACGGTTGCTGAGGGAACGGGGCGCCAGGGTGCTGAGTTCGCCCTTTCCGCTTGGCGCCGAGGGAAGCCGCCGTTGGATGGAAGCTGCCTGCAGAGACTTCAACCTGCCGGCGGATCGGGTGGCCTCGGTGCTGGATCCCCTGGAAGAGCGGGCACGCATGGCCCTTGAGCCCCACAGAGCGGAGCTGTCTGGAAAACGCATCGTGCTTCTGCCGGAATCCCAGCTTGAAATCCCTCTCGCACGCTTTCTGCAACGCGAATGCGGCATGGAGCTGGTGGAGGTTGGAACGCCCTACCTGAACCGTGAGCTGATGGAACAGGAGCTGGATCTGCTGCCGGAGGGAACCGAGGTGACGGAGGGGCAGCACGTGGAACAACAGCTGGACCGGGTGCGCGAGCGGCATCCGGATCTTGTGGTTTGCGGCATGGGCCTCGCCAACCCCCTGGAAGCGGAGGGGATCACCACCAAGTGGTCGATTGAACTTGTGTTCAGCCCGATTCACGGCATCGATCAGGCCGGGGATCTCGCCGAGCTGTTCTCACGCCCACTGCGCCGCAGACAACTGATTCATCCGGCCCTGCATCCACGGACATCCCATCCCTCCATTCACGCCTGACTGCCATGCAACTGACGCTCTGGACCTATGAAGGACCACCGCATGTGGGGGCCATGCGCATCGCAGCCTCGATGCGGGGGGTGCACTACGTGCTGCATGCGCCTCAGGGCGACACCTATGCAGACCTGCTGTTCACGATGATCGAGAGGCGTGGACAGCGGCCTCCGGTGACCTACACCACGTTTCAGGCCCGTGACCTGGGAGGCGATACCGCCGAGCTGGTGAAGCGCACGGTTCGCGAAGCCGCGGAACGTTTCCAACCCGACGCCCTGCTGGTGGGCGAGAGCTGCACCGCGGAACTGATTCAGGACCAACCGGGCGCCCTGGCGCAGGGCATGGGCTTGACCATGCCCGTCGTGACCCTGGAACTGCCCGCCTACAGCAAGAAGGAGAACTGGGGAGCGGCGGAGACCCTTTATCAGCTTGTACGCAATCTGCTCAAACCCCAGGTTCCTGGTCAGCCGCAGCATGAGCCCATGGCCTGGATGGCCACGGGCCGGCGGCCTCGCGTGAACCTGATCGGCCCATCCCTGCTGGGGTTTCGATGCCGCGATGACGTGCTGGAGATTCAGCGACTGCTCACCCTGCACGGCATCGATGTCGGCGTGGTTGCTCCGCTGGGGGCGGGCGTCAGCGACATCGAGCGCATTCCGCAGGCGGATCTGAATGTTTGCCTTTATCCGGAGATCGCCGAATCCACCTGCAGCTGGCTGGAGCGAAACTTCGGGATGCCGTTCACCCGCACGGTGCCGATCGGCGTCGGCGCCACCCACGATTTCCTGGTGGAGGTACACACACTTCTCGGCCTCGAACCACCCACCGATGAAGAGGGTTACCGATGCTCAAGGCTGCCCTGGTACTCGGAATCCGTGGACTCCACCTACCTCACAGGCAAACGGGTGTTCATCTTCGGTGATGGCGCCCACGCGCTGGCGGCAGCACGCATCTGCAGCGAGGAGCTTGGTTTCAGGGTGGTCGGCCTCGGCACCTACAGCCGTGAGATGGCCAGACCGGTCCGTGCAGCAGCACGGGAGCTCGGCCTTGATGCACTGATCAGCGATGACTATCTGGAGGTTGAGGCGGCGATGGCGGAAGCCGCACCGGAGCTGGTGCTGGGCACCCAGATGGAACGCCACAGCGCCAAACGCCTGGGACTGCCATGCGCTGTCA
>CAYWOE010000157.1:0-3152 GCA_964459855.1 uncultured Synechococcus sp.
ATCACTGGATGGTGAGCGTTGCTTCGTGGTGGGTGAACCACCGCGGCCGGGGCTGATTCACGAACAGCCGGAAAGTCGACCGAAAACGGCCTGTGATTACGACTACATCGCCAGCATCTGGCCGCAGCTCGACTGGTATCTCGAGGGTGGTGATTTCTATGTGGGGGTGCAGACCAAGCGTGGCTGTCCCCACAACTGCTGTTACTGCGTCTACACCGCTGTGGAGGGAAAGAAGGTTCGTCTGAACCCTGTTCAGGAGGTGGTTTCGGAGATGAGACAGCTCTATGACAGAGGTGTCCGTGGCTTCTGGTTCACCGACGCTCAGTTCATCCCCGCCAAGCGATACATCGAGGATGCCAAGGAGCTTCTGCGTGCCATCAAATCGGAGGGACTCACAGACATCCGCTGGGCTGCCTACATCCGTGCCGACAATCTCGATCCCGAGCTGGCGCAGCTCATGGTGGAGACAGGAATGAGCTACTTCGAAATCGGAATCACCTCGGGCTCACAGGAGCTCGTGCGCAAAATGCGCATGGGGTACAACCTGCGCACGGTGCTGGAGAGCTGCAGGATGCTCGCGGATGCCGGTTTCCGTGATCATGTTTCGGTGAACTACTCCTTCAACGTGATCGACGAGCGTCCGGAGACGATTCGTCAGACCGTGGCTTATCACCAAGAGCTCGAGCGCATCTTCGGTCGCGATCTCGTTGAGCCTGCGATTTTCTTCATCGGCCTGCAGCCTCACACGCACCTGGAGCAGTTCGGGTTCGATCAGGGGTTGATCAAACCCGGCTACAACCCAATGAGCATGATGCCCTGGACAGCACGCAAGCTGCTCTGGAACCCGGAACCGATGGGAAGCACCTTCGGCAGGATCTGTCTGGAGGCCTTTGACCTCGATCCTTCCGACTTCGGCAGAACCGTGATGTCACTGCTTGAGCGCGATTACGGCGTGGCTCCCCTGCAGGAGGCACTCAGAGCGCCGCTTCAGGGCCGCGCCGCTCTGGCCAAGGCCGTCAGCTGACGCCAGAGCAGAACGCTCAGAGCAATGATTCCCACCAGTCCTCCCAATGGGTTGGCATGCACTCCCCCCGGTCCGATCAGCCAGTCGGGCGCGCTGGGCGAAATCTGCAGAATGCCGGATCGCAGCGCGAACCAGCCACCGACCAAGCCACCGTGCAGCCCGATGCAGCCCCAGAGGGATCCTCCATCCAGACGTCTCTGCACGGCGAGAATCAGCCCAAGAAGCAGTAAACCTGTCAGCAGAGCGAGCATCGGCAGAAAACCCTGATCAAAACGGGTATGCGCGAGGCTGAACAACACAGCCTGCCCGATGACCGCCGTTCTGGGACCTCTGAGTGTGTTGAGTTCACCCCAGAGCCAGCCGCGGAAAACCAGTTCCTCTGCCAGGCCCAGCCCGAAACAGAGCAGCAAGGCATTCACCGCATCGGATGCGGTGAGTTCACCGAGCCAGCGTCCCCAGGAGCCCAGCAGCAGGGGCAGGCAGATCAGTGCCAGCAGGCCTGCGGAGCGCAGCAGACCACGAAGCAGGCAGGAGCCCGGTGACGCCTCTCCGCGACGGCTGCGCAGCCCCAGTGTCAGCCAGGGCTGACGGCTGTTCCAGCGCTGACGAGCCCAGCTGGGCAACACCAGGATGAACAGCACGAAGGTGATCACAGTGCCGATCAAGGAAAGCCGCGAGCTCGACGTCTCGGGCATCGCCATGCCGATGGGTTGTGCCAGGAGCCATCCCAGCCCATACAACGCCGGAATCAAGGCGAACGCCGTGATCCAGCGGGGTTGAAAGCTCAGCAGTCCACCCCAGGCGCTTGCAACGGGTTTAACGATTACTCCTCCGGTTCGATGGTGCTGGTGAGGCCCTTGCCTTTGAGCGTTTCGCAATAGAACTCAGCCGGCTCGAGGTCACAGACGATCACGAGTCCGACCCCGGTGTTGTGAGCCTCGAGCATCACGGCCATGCAGTCCTGCTCACTGAGCTGGGGCACCACCTGGCGCAGGGTGGTGACCACGTACTCCATCGAATTGACCGGGTCGTTGTGGAGCAGCACCTTGTACCGGGGGGAGCGTTTGCGGATCTTTTCCGGCGCTTTGTCGAGGACAGCCGCTCCACCTGGGCTGCGGCTGGGGGTATCCACCGCCATGACCATGGATTTCGGGTAACGGCAATTTAAGGGGACTGGGTGCACAGCGAGCGAGTCAGAGGGCCTTGATCCGCGCCATGGCGGTGTCGACATTGTTGCGGCTGTTGAATGCCGAGAGCCGGAAGTAGCCCTCGCCGGCTGCGCCGAAGCCGCTCCCTGGAGTTCCCACCACATTCGCCTGATTGAGCAGGTGGTCGAAGAATCCCCAGGAATCCATGCCGTCGGGAGTCTTGATCCACACGTAGGGAGCATGTTCACCGCCGTAGACGCTGAGGCCCGCTGCGCTGAGTTCGCGGCGGATGATCGCGGCGTTCTCCATGTAGAAGGACACCAGAGCTTTCACCTCTCTCTGCCCCGCCTCGCTGTAAACGGCTTCGGCACCGCGCTGAATGATGTAGCTCACTCCGTTGAACTTGGTGCTCTGACGCCGGTTCCAGAGACCCCAGAGTTCAACTTTTTCACCATTGGAGGTCTTGCCTCGGAGTCCCTTGGGGACCACGGTGAGTGCGCAGCGCGTGCCAGTGAAACCTGCGTTCTTGGAGAACGAACGGAATTCGATGGCGCAGTCTCGGGCTCCCTCGATCTCGAAGATCGAATGGGGAAGACTGGGGTCCTGGATGAAGGCCTCGTAGGCGGCGTCGAACAGGATCAGAGATCCGTTGGCACGGGCGTAGTCCACCCAGGCCTTCAGCTGCTGTTTGGTCGCCACCGCGCCTGTGGGGTTGTTCGGAAAACACAGGTAGATCAGATCCACCGGTTCGCTTGGAATCTCGGCAGTGAAGCCGTTGTCGGCGCTGATGGGCAGATAGCTGAGACCTGCATAGCGACCTTCGTCGCCCGATTCACCGGTACGACCAGCCATCACGTTGCTGTCCACATACACCGGATAGACAGGATCTGTGACGGCGACCTTGTTGCCCTCTCCGAGGATGTCAAGGATGTTGCTGCTGTCGCACTTGGATCCGTCGGAGACGAAGATCTCATCGGCGC
>CAYWOE010000158.1:0-3151 GCA_964459855.1 uncultured Synechococcus sp.
GCAAAGTTTCAGTGAGCTCAGTAGCGGTTCTTACAGTTTTTATCCATAGTGAATGGAGATTGTGCATCTCCGAATGGCGTCTTCCTACACAACCACCAGCTCAAGCCGTAGCCCAATCACCGTTGCAACAGGTTTCATCGGTGCCTTCATCGTCGCCTCCCTGGCCGTGCAGATGGTGCGCAGCCAACGAGCAGCTGTCACTCCTGCCGTGACGTCAGCATCGACAACCCAGGTGGAACCGGTCGTGACGTCCCAGGCAGCAATGTGGTCAGTGCTTGGAGAGCGCTGATCAACACTGACTAACTGAGTCAGCAACCCCTTCATCGATGTCTGAACAGCTTTCGCACCTCACCGGTCGAGGTGAGGTGCACATGGTTGAAGTCGGTGATCGTCCAATCACCAAACGCAAGGCGACGGCAATGGGGTCGCTGGTGATGAGCACATCGACACTCGAGCTGATTCTGAACGGCGAAACATCCAAAGGTGACCTGATGGCCGTGGCTCGCGTTGCTGCCATTCAGGCAGCCAAGCGCACCTCAGAGCTCATTCCTCTTTGCCACCCTTTACCCCTGAGCGGAGTTGAGGTGACGATTGAACCCGACACGTCTCTTCCTGGCCTGAACGTGCGGGTCAGCTGCAACACGACCGGGCAGACCGGTGTGGAAATGGAAGCGATGACAGCCGTCTCGATCGGGCTGGTCACGCTCTACGACATGTTGAAGTCGGTGGAGCCGGGAATCACGATCGAGCGTGTTCAGTTGCTGCACAAGGACGGAGGTCGCCATGGCAGCTGGAGCTGCTGACCCCTATGGCCGGGAAGGCCTGCCCCTCACAGAGGCCAGACAACAGGTTCTGACCGCCATCCGGAACGGACAGGCTCGCCGCAGTGAACCATCCATCGAAACGATTCGACTGGCGGATGCTCTTGAACGGGTGAACGCAGTCCCTGTTCTGGCCAGGGCTGATGTGCCGGGCTTCAGGGCCTCGATCATGGATGGCTATGCCCTGGGCCAGGGGCAGCGACCTGTGCTTGATGACAGCTGGAGTCTGGTTGGTCGCTCGGCTCCGGGAGCCCCCTACCCCACTGTCCTCGCCCGTGGTGAAGCCATCCGAATACTCACTGGCGCACCCTTGCCTGAGGGGGCTGACTGGGTTCTCCCACAGGAACTGGTGCAGAAGGAGAACGACACCCTTCGCCTGAACCGGGAGGCCTCGGACAATCCCTGGATCCGGCCGGCCGATGAGGAATGCCGACAGGGGACCACCCTGATGGAGCCAGGTCTAAGGCTGGGCCTGGCAGACCTTGCAAGAGCTGCAAGCTGCGGCGTTCATCAACTCAGTGTTCACAGGCAGCCACGCATCGGGCTGTTGATCAGCGGAGACGAACTGGTCCCTCCAGGTGATCCGCGCCCGAACGGAGTCATCTGGGAGAGCAACAGCACCCTGCTCAAAGGGCTGTTGCTGCGCCTGGGCTACCACGCCTGGGATTGCCGGGTGGTGGCCGATCAACCGCAGGCACTGCGCGAAACGATCCTTGAACTGAGCAGCGAATGCGACGTGTTGGTCAGCACCGGGGGTGTCTCCGCAGGTGACAGCGACTGGATCCGGCCATTGATGACGGAGCTGGGGCAGGTGGAGTTCTGGAAACTGTTCCTCAAACCCGGCCGCCCCTTCGCCTTTGGCTTTGTGGGTAATCAAGTGCCGTTCTTCGGCCTGCCAGGCAATCCTGTTGCCGCCGCCATCACGGCATTGCAGCTGCTTTGGCCGGCGCTGCAGCTGATGGAAGGACAACAGCAACCCGAACTGTTCCCCAGGCTGCGAGTGTGTCTTGAAACGGCCTACCGACGCCGGCCGGGTCGTCCGGAGCTGGCACGGGGTTCGCTGATCTGCAGTGCCGACGGGCAGCTTCGCGCCCAGGTCGCTGGCTCCCAGGCTTCCTCGCGGATCGGCTCACTCCGCAACGCGGATCTGCTGCTGGAGATCCCTGCGGAATCAGGTGATCTCGAACGCGGCGATCTGCTCTGGGCGCAGCTGCTGCGACGACGAATTCTCTGACAGCCGCTGAGCAATCACAACGGGGTGTTTGACGACAGCCAGGTGCCCACTCCCTGGCTCCATTCCCTTTTCCAGAAGGGAGCCTCATGCTTGAGGGCCTCCAGCAATGCCGCACAGCAGCGTTGTGCAGGCCCGCGTCGATCGGCGCTGACCGCGACGAGAACGATCAGCTCACCAGGAAGCAAACGACCGACACGGTGCAGCACAAGAGCGCAACGAGCACCATGTTGCTCCAGCAGCTGGCGGGCGCAAGACTCAATCCGACGCTCACACAGACCCGGGTAATGGCTGAGCTCAAGAGCCTCCAGCGGTCGCCCATCCATGGTCAGCTCGCGCACGCGGCCCATGAAGATCGCCGTGGCGGCATCTGAAGCCGCCCGCGAGCGCAACCATGTCTCAAGCTGCAGGCCCTCGGACAGGGATTGATCAAGAATCCGAATCTCCAGATCCACCGGATTCGAGCCCACGATCAACCCCCGGTGAACGGTGGCAGGAAAGCAAGTTCATCGCCCGCATGCACGGGATGATCGGGACTGACGATGGTCTGGTTGATCGCAACAAGCACCATCCGGGGCAGCTCCCCCAGATCAAGCCCATCCCAGATCTCTCTGGCGGAAAAGACCCTCTGACGACTCAGTGAAATGCAGCGGTCAGACCAACCAGCCTGCTCACGCAGTGAGGCAAACAGCAGCACCTTCACCTGATCAACCGGATCGGGCTGACGCTGATTCATCCGTGCCTTGCGAATCCATCTCGGTTCTAGCGTTGCTGCTCACACCTTCAACCAACACTGCGTGCTGTCCATCGCTCTGCTGACGATTTCAGACAGTCGGACCCTGAAGAACGATCCCAGTGGGGACCTGCTTCAGGAACGCCTGACCGGGGCTGGTCATCAATTACAGAACCGTGCGATCTGCCCCGACGATCGCTATCAGATCCGAGCGACCGTCAGCCAGTGGATCGTCGATCCTGCCATTGATGTGATCATCAGCAACGGCGGCACAGGCCTCACCGGACGCGACGGCAGCCCTGAAGCCATCGGCCCCTTGCTGGACAAGACCATCGATGGGTTCGGTGAACTGTTCCGGGTGCTCTC
>CAYWOE010000159.1:0-3126 GCA_964459855.1 uncultured Synechococcus sp.
TGAGTGTGATGCCTCATCCGGCAGGCCTCGGGCCCTTCTTCACCGGCAACTGGGGCGTGTATGCCCAGAATCCAGATTCCATGGGTCAGATCTTCGGCACGACCGAAGGTTCCGGCACTGCGATCCTGACCTTCCTCGGAGGCTTCCACCCTCAGACCGAGGCTCTCTGGCTCACAGACATCGCCCATCACCACCTGGCGATCGGCTGCCTGTTTGTGATCGCCGGTCACATGTACAGGACCAACTTCGGCATCGGTCACTCCATCAAGGAGATTCTCGAAGCCCATAACCCTCCCGAGGGGACTCCCGGTAATCTCGGCGCTGGCCACAAAGGCCTCTACGACACGCTGAACAACAGCCTTCACATGCAACTCGGCCTGGCACTTGCCTCGCTGGGTGTGGTCACCTCCCTGGTGGCTCAGCACATGTATGCGATGCCGTCCTATGCCTTCATCGCCAAGGCCTATACGACTCAGGCTGCTCTTTACACCCATCACCAATACATCGCCATCTTCCTGATGTGCGGTGCCTTCGCTCACGGTGCCATCTTCTTCATCAGGGATTACGACCCTGAAGCCAACAAGGACAATGTCCTGGCTCGAATGCTTGAGCACAAGGAGGCGATCATCAGCCATCTGAGCTGGATCACGCTCTTCCTCGGTTTCCACACTCTGGGTCTCTACGTTCACAACGACGTTGTCGTGGCGTTCGGCACCCCTGAGAAACAGATTCTGGTCGAGCCGGTCTTTGCCCAGTTCGTTCAGGCCGCATCCGGCAAGGCGATCTATGGCTTCGATGTGCTGCTGTCCAATTCCGCTGGAGCGGCTGCCAATGCCAACGCCGCTTACATGGGTGGCTGGATGGATGCCATCAACGGCAGCACCGATGTGTTTCTTCCCATCGGTCCTGGTGACTTCATGGTTCACCACGCCATTGCTCTGGGACTGCACACCACAACCCTGATTCTTGTCAAAGGTGCTCTGGACGCCCGTGGCTCCAAGCTCATGCCCGACAAGAAGGACTTCGGTTACTCCTTCCCCTGTGATGGTCCTGGTCGTGGCGGCACCTGTGACATCTCTGCCTGGGATGCTTTCTATCTGGCAGTTTTCTGGGCTTTGAACACCATTGGTTGGGTGACCTTCTACTGGCACTGGAAGCACCTGGCGATCTGGCAGGGCAACGTTGCTCAGTTCAATGAGTCCAGCACCTACCTGATGGGTTGGTTCCGTGACTATCTCTGGCTGAATTCCTCCCAGTTGATCAACGGCTACAACCCGTTCGGCAGCAACAACCTCGCCGTCTGGGCCTGGATGTTCCTTTTCGGCCACCTGGTCTGGGCGACTGGATTCATGTTCCTGATCTCCTGGCGTGGTTACTGGCAGGAGCTCATCGAGACCATCGTCTGGGCTCACCAGCGCACACCGCTTGCCAACCTCGTTGGCTGGCGCGACAAGCCAGTGGCACTGTCCATCGTTCAGGCTCGTGTTGTGGGACTTGCCCACTTCACAATCGGCTACATCCTCACCTATGCAGCCTTCCTGATCGCGTCGACATCCGGCAAATTCGGTTGAACCATCCCTGATCTTCCGAGGTCAGGAGTTTTTCAACAGTCAACCCCCGACCAGAGGCCTGGTCGGGGGTTTTTCAATACAGGGGGGAAGGTCGGCAGTTCCGAGCATTCAGGATCTGCAATCAGGCGCTGAAAAGAATGTCGAGCGTTCTGAGATAGGTGTGCAGTCCCGCATCCTGAATCGGCAGCACATAGGCATCAGCAGCTGATTCGTTGTGGTGGGAATGCCAGTAGCCCGGCGGGGTCACAAAGGCAGCACCAGTTGCCCAGTCTTCCCTGTGAGGGTTGCGAATCCTGCCCTGGTCATCGAGCTCCGTGCCGATCAAGGTGTAGCAGCCGGGCTGGCAGTCCACAGCGAAATCCAGGGCGATGGACTGATGGCGGTGCGGTTTCTGTTCCTGTCCTGCAGGCAGAATCCCGAGCATGGCCCACAGGGTGTGAGTCACCGTTCTGGTCTGGGGGAAGGCAGAGTTACCCAGCAGCACACTCACCCGGTTGGCACGCGCGCCGCTTGGACTGGCTGCGATTTCAGCCAGTCGTCCCTGGCTGTCGAGATGGCTGTAGAAGGTGGGCTCGAAACGGGCTTCAGAGGGTGTCACACCCAGATGCCGCAGCAGTGGCGCATCGTGCACCCAGTAGAGAGCCGCTTTGCCAGCCGTGCTGTGAATGGCATCTCCACCGGCGGGAAGCACGAGCATGTCACCCCTGCTCCATCGGAAGTGTTCCCCGCAGGCTTCTGATTCTCCGTGGCCATCGGCAATGAAAAACAGCTGGCTGGTTGCAACTGCCGAAGTTCGCAGTTCTCCGTCATTCAGTCGAATGAAGTTGGCGCAGAGAGACGGGCCTGTGGCCGGTCCGCTGCACTGCAGTTCCTCGCTGAGATCGAGTGACATCACAGCATTGCCACCCTCCGCGAAGAACGCCGGAGAGAAGGAGCGGTAGGGAACTCCCAGCGTCAGTCCGCTGCGAATCGGATTGGCGGCGTCGCCGTAGGAGAAGTACTGAGCCTGTGCAGAAGACGCTTGGCGATCCGTTGCGCTGCTCAACATCCCGTGGCTTCTCAGCAATTCATGGAGCACACACCTTACAAATCGCTGCTTCCGCGCTTCGTATGCAAAGCGTCATCAGTTCGGAAGATCTCAGTCATTTCTTCTCGGCTTGGTTGCTGTGAACTAGATCGTCTCCCAATTGCCGAGCCCTGCATGTTTCCTCCCTCTCTGCCACCACGGCTTGAACTCATGGTGATGCTCATCGGTGTTGCCGCCGGCTACAACCTGGCCATGCGGATCCTGCCTCAGGAGCAGATTGATCTGGCAGGTCTTGCGACGGATGAACGGATTGCCGCCCCTGTCGTGAGCCGTGCGACAGAGCAGCCGACGCGCATGCAGTTCAAGGCTGAAGCCTCACAGGAAAGTGTGTGCACGGTTCCGCCCGGTGGAGGGCCGGCCTTGAATGCGCGGTTTGAACCCTGTTGAATCAACCGTCCAGTTCCGGCTTGGCCGGGCCGACCCCTCTCCAGCGCTTGAGCAGCAGATAGGTTGCCGGCACGACGAAGA
>CAYWOE010000160.1:0-3108 GCA_964459855.1 uncultured Synechococcus sp.
CCGGCGACGTTCAGCTTGGGAAGCTGACATTCTACCGCTGAATTACACCCGCAGTGGAATAATTATATCTCATGCTTTCTATGCCTGAACAGTGATTGATAGCTTTTATTGACTCAGAACATCAGATGCTGCGCTGACGCCAGCTCCCATGGTTCCTGTATGCATTCCGATTGATTGCAGTACTGATTCAATCGCTGCTACAGCCGTCAAAACATCTCTGTCGCAGACGAATCCCAGGTGGCCGATGCGGAAGACTTTGCCTTTGAGATGATCCTGGCCGCCGGCGAGCAGGATGTCGTAGCGCTCCTTCACAGCCTTGCGCAGCTGCTCGGCATCCATTCCATTCGGGGCCACTGCTGTGATCGCAGGACTGCCGTGACCTTCTGCGGCGAACAGAGGAAGTCCGATGGCCTTCATGGCTGCATGGGCAGCTGCGCGATGCCTGGAATGACGCGCAAAAATGGGTTCGAGTCCTTCGGCCTGCATGATCTCCAGCGCTGCCTCAAGTGCGAAATAGAGATTCACTGCCGGAGTGAAGGGGTTGCTGTTCTTGGCGGCTGTTTTCCGGTAAGGACCCAGATCCAGATAGAACTTTGGAAGATCTGAGCGTTCATAGGCCTGCCAGGCTCGTTCACTCATGGCGACGAAGCTCAGGCCCGGGGGCATCATGTAGCCCTTCTGTGAACCGGAGGCGACCACATCCAGGCCCCAGGCATCCATGGGCACATCGGTAGCTCCCAGGCTTGTGACGCAGTCAGCAATGGTGAGTGCCGTGCCATGGGCCTTCACATGGCCGCTGATCGTCTCGAGATCATTGATCACCCCTGTGGAGGTTTCGGAGTGGGTGAGAATCACAGCTTTGATCAACCGTTCTGAATCAGCTTCCAGTGCGGAACGGAATGCTTCCGGATCAAGTGGCTGGCCCCATTCAGCCTTGATCACCTCCACCTCCAGCCCATAGGCGCGGGCCACTTTCACCCAGCGTTCACCGAACTTGCCGTTGTCGCCACAGAGCACCTTGTCTCCGCGACTCAGTGTGTTGATGATCCCGGCCTCCATGGCGGCAGTGCCGCTGCCTGTGATCACAAGCACGTCGCTGCTGGTTTGATGCAGCCAGCGCAGCTGGGCATTGGTGCGCTCCACCACGGCCTGGAATTCACCACTGCGATGGCCGATCGGATGGCGGCCCATGGCTTTGAGCACGGTTTCGGGCACCGGGGTGGGCCCCGGGATCATCAGGGTGAGCTTGTCCTGCACGGGCTCAAAGGGTGCCAATCGTGCATCCTAAAAAATGATCCGCATGACTCCCATCGTCCCTTCACCTGCCTGTTCAGGAACCGGACTGACCCTGCCTGTGTGGGTGGCGGCAGCGGCGCGTGCCGCAGCCCTCGTATTGAGTGGATCCTCGGCACCTTCGAGCGTGGACCTTCGGATTCCCTCAGAAAAGGGATTCCGTCGTGTGGAGGTGCAAGCCGCATCGCTGCTGAACGAGGGAGAGCGGGCACTGGCCATCAGCATCTGCGATCCAGGTCCAGGACTGGATCTCACCCGCGGCCTGGAGATCTGGGTGCATGTGAGCCGCAGGTCTTCCGGGAAGGGATTGCAGATCCATGCCGGTGAGGGCGTTGGCCGGCTGCAGAAAGATGATTCGCTCTGCATCTCAGGTTTCGCTCGTGAGTTGCTC
The DNA here is from genome assembly GCA_964459855.1 of uncultured Synechococcus sp. Taxonomy (GTDB): domain Bacteria; phylum Cyanobacteriota; class Cyanobacteriia; order PCC-6307; family Cyanobiaceae; genus Synechococcus_C. Next base: position 1,685 of record CAYWOE010000160.1, read on the forward strand.
GAGCTGAATCTCAGTGATCTGTTGCCGGCACTGGGTGGCCTGGATGTTGAGGTGGTGTTGCCCCGTGGACGGGAGCTGGCCTTGCGAACCAGCAATTCCGCTTTCGGCGTGGTCGAGGGTCTTGGGTTGATCGGGACGCAGGCTGAGGTGCAGACCAGTGCGTCTCCTGATCAGCTGCAGTTGGCTCTTGACCGATTGCGTGAGCTCACTGATTCGACCGGTTTCCGGGGTCGTTTGACTCTGGTCATCGGTGAAAACGGCTTGGACCTGGCGCACAAGCTGGGACTCTCCGATCAGCAGCCGCTGCTGAAATCAGGGAACTGGGTTGGACCACTGCTGGTGGCTGCTGCTGAGGCCGATGTGCGCCATCTGCTTTTGCTGGGGTATCACGGGAAACTGGTCAAACTGGCAGGGGGGATCTTTCACACCCATCACCATCTCGCGGACGCACGCCTGGAGGTGTTGGCAGCCCATGCGGTGCAGCAGGGCCTCAGCATCGAATCCATTCGCACCCTGCTGCAGACAGCGTCGATCGAAGAGGCCTGGTGTTGGTTACAGGCTCATGATGCGGAGCAGGCAATGGGTCTCTGGACGGCCGTTGCTGAGGCGGTTGAAGGCAGAAGTGAGGCGTATCTGAAGCGCTATGGCTGCACTGAAATGCGAGTTGGTGCAGCCCTGTTCAACAGGGATCGTCAGCTTCGCTGGGCAGGACCTGAAGGACGACTGATGCTCGGGCATTGCGGGATTCCGCTGACTCCGCAGCGTCCCGATCCGGGTCAGGGTCCTTCTCTACGCTGATGGATTGGCGGCCGGATTCCGCGGTCGACCGTTCCACGGCCTACGTGTGAGATGTCCCAGGTTTCGATTGAAGGTCAGCGTCAGCCGGCGATCGTCATTCTTGATTTCGGCTCCCAGTACTCCGAACTGATTGCCCGTCGGGTGCGGGAGACCGAGGTCTTTTCGGTGGTGCTGGGATACAGCACCTCTGTGGAAGAACTGCGCAAATTGGCCCCCAAGGGGATCATTCTCAGCGGTGGTCCAAGTTCGGTCTACGCCGATGCTGCTCCCCTCTGTGACCCTGAGATCTGGTCGATGGGGGTTCCGGTTCTCGGCGTCTGCTACGGCATGCAGCTGATGGTTCAGCAACTGGGTGGACGTGTTGTGGCGGCCACTGGCAAAGCCGAGTACGGGAAAGCACCGCTTGAGGTGGATGACCCCACGGATCTGCTCACCAATGTGGAGAACGGCTCCACGATGTGGATGAGTCATGGAGATTCGGTTGAGGCGTTGCCGCAGGGTTTTGTGCGTCTTGCGCACACGGCCAACACGCCTGAGGCGGCTGTCGCACACCATGAACGCCAGCTGTATGGGGTGCAGTTTCATCCCGAGGTCGTTCATTCCACCTGCGGAATGGCGATGATCCG
>CAYWOE010000161.1:0-3081 GCA_964459855.1 uncultured Synechococcus sp.
CGGCGTAATACCCGACGCTGCTGGCAATGTTCAGCGCCATCACACGCAACACCTGTAGGCGATAGCGACCGAAGGTTTCTCGAATCGGTGCCTTCACCAGTGGTTCGATCATTTCGGCGCCAATTCCCTGCCGGATCACAACACCGGTCGTTGCCACCAGTGCGCCCAGCAGAAACGGGAGTCGCCATCCCCAGCTTTGCAGCTGATCAGGAGTGAGTGTGTGAGCCAGCAGATCGCCGAAGCCCGAGCCCAGCAGCATCCCCAGCACGGATCCCCAAAGCCCCCAGATCGCGTAGAAACCACGCTGGCGCTCCGGCGCGTTTTCGCTGAGAAAAATGATTGAGCTGGTGTATTCGCCACCCACGGACAAACCCTGCACGATGCGCAGCAGCACGACAGCGATCGGAGCTGCGATGCCGATCTGACTGTGGGTGGGGAGCAGACCCATCAGCACAGTCGGAACGGCCATCACCATCACCGACAGTTTCAATGCAACCTGCCTGCCGGCCAGATCGCCGATTCGGCCGAACACCACTCCTCCGAGAGGCCGGACCAGGAATCCGGCAGCGAAGGCTCCGAAGGCACCGATCAGCGAGGCCGCCGGATCGCCGGAGGGGAAGAATTCCCTGCCGATCACCGTTGCGAAGTAGCCGTAGACCGCGAAGTCGTACCACTCCATCACGTTGCCGATCAGCCCTGCCATCAGCACTCGGCTGGTGCTTCTGGCGCTTGTTCTGGGAATCATCGTCGCGACATCACTGCGGTGGATCAGAGATCTCGTGCAGCCGATCGATCAGCAGATCCAGCTCGGTGTCCACGCCGCCATCCTCGGCCCAGGCTTCTGGGACGTGGCGGGCCTGAACCACATCATTCAGCCTGGCGCCGTTACGGCGTGCCAGAAGTGCCGCGGTGGTGCTTCTGGCTGCTGCTGAGAGCTGGCTGCGCTCACTGAAGTCGTTTGCCATGTCTCCGATCAGATGACAGGCCAGCCGTCTGCGCTGTGGTGAGGATCGATGCTCCCAGAGATAGATCGCCTGCCATGTACCGAGTAACAGCCGCCCGTGTTCAACACTCAGGCTCATGGTCTGGGTGGTGAGCGCTGTGCGGATATGGGCAGGCATGTCGTCATCACCTTCGTCGTCATGCAGATATCGACGACGATTGCCATCAGGTCCGCAGGGTCCAGCACCGTCCTGGGGAACCATGGCATTCATCCAGGCTGCGAGATCCTCCAGAACCCGGGGGTCGGCATTCTCATTGATCGTGAGGCTGCAACTGGTGTGCAGGCAGGTGAGATGAACCACTCCCTTGCTCAGCCCTGAACCGCGAACACATTGATTCAGTTGCTCGTTCAGGCGAGTGAACCCCGGGCCAAACGTTTTGATCTCCAGTTGCGTCAGCAGCTGATCCAGCGCCATGCCAAAGGCTCCGCTGCTGTTTCTTTAGCGCGACCCTGACGGCAATGGGATCGCTTCCCCGACCGTGGGCGTGATCAGTGTGCAGTCGTCAGGCAGATCGCCGGTGTCTGTTGACGCATCAGCGGCATTCAGCAGGCTGCTGATCATGCCGCTGAACTTCACGTCACCGCCGGTGGTGCTGGCCAGCACGGTCTTGGGCTGGAATCTGCTGATCAGATCAGGCATCACGCGTGCGCCGGTGATGAACGCGCCCAGCATCGGCAATCCAAGGTCCACCACCGGTGTGATCAGGGTGTCCACGCTGCGTTTGTCGACCGCAGGATCCAGAACGCCGTGCGGTTCGAGATAGAGGGAGCCCTCAGGCCAGTCGAGCAGGTAGCCGTTTTCCACTGCCGGTACCGCCGCCCCGGCTGTGGCCCGGATCTTGAGATCGCCGACAGTGGTGCAGTCACCGGGTTCCAGTGTGGTGACTGTTTCAAAACCCAGACGCTGCACCACACGAGCTGCGGCTGCCGATGCCACGACGGGGATCGATTTGGACAGTGCCTGGAGTGTTTCCGGATGAGCATGGTCCGGAAGGCCCTGTGTGAGCAGAAGCAGATCCAGCCGATCAGGGATGGGCATCAGCTTGGGCATTTCACCTTTCAGCAACCAGGCACCCGGAGGAAACACCAAAGGACCGGTGAGCCACGGATCGAGCAGCACCTGCAGTCCAGCCATGTTCAGCAGCCAGCCGTTGGCTCCGAGATAGGTGGCTGTGTCCTTCATTGCCCGGTTTCTCAGAGATATCGACGCTAGTCAATGTGCCGGGTCCGCCGAGCGATGCTCAGCTGAGCACTGCCAGCCCGACACCTGTCACGGCCAGTGCCGAGGCCAGCAGCACTGACGGTTTCAGATGATCTCCTTCCGCACGGGCCACGAGCAGGGCCATCACCGGTGCCGTGCTCAGCACCGTGATGCCGATGCCAAGAGGCAATCTCTGCAGCACCACCTGTTGCAGCAGGATCCCCAGAACCGTGCCCAGCAGGGTTGCAGCCAGCACCCGAGGCCAGCGAGCATTGCGCGGACGCGGTTGCGGAAACCTGGCTCCAAAACGCAACCAGGGAAGCAGCAGCAGCAGCCCGCCGAGAAGGCGGCAGGCGGCGCTCTGCAGAGGCGTCAGCTCGCTGCTGATCAGGACAGTGCGGGATACCGCTGCTCCCGCCACACCACACACCACGGCCAGCAAGGCCATCAGCAGCCCCTGCCACTGAACGGAACGGCGTCGATCGCGCACACTTGTGGCATCAGGAGGTTGCTGCCTGGCAACCAGCACCACCGAGATGGTGACAAGCAGTGCACCTGCCCAGCCCCGAATCGAAAGCTCCTCTCCCATGGCAAACCAGCCACCGGTTGCCGCCGCAACCGGAGAAAGCGATTCCAGTGTCAGTGTTCTGCGTGTGCCCAGGCGCCTCAGTGCTGCCAGATAGAAGCTGTCTCCAAGCGAGATGCCCAGACCACCGCTGATCAGCAGCAGCATCAGGGCCTGCATCTGCCCGTTCCAGGGGAGTGTGACCAGCACCGGCAGCAATGCTGCGCAGGCAATCGCATTCTTCAGCCCGTTCAGCTGAATTGCGGACAGTGAGGTGGAAAGACCTCTCCAGAGACTGCTCGCCAGGGTCCA
>CAYWOE010000162.1:0-1701 GCA_964459855.1 uncultured Synechococcus sp.
CTGCGGAAGCTGAAACCATTGATTGCCTTGAGTTGGCACAACAATTTGCAAATAATGCAATCAACTTTGACGAAAGTCTTGAATGCAGAAGTGGTGAATTACAGATAACCTATGGAAGATTTTGCTCTCGCACTCAGGGTATTGTTTGCTCTAAAGAAAAGGACTGGGAGTAAGCGTCTAAGGCACACCGAGTTCCGCCATTCATCTCTCACCGAATCAGCGTTAACACGCCATAACCGCAGCGAAACCGTGACCAATCCAATTGGACCGCAGACAACTGGATCGATCACTGGATCCAGCTCCTGTTAATCCTGTAGAAATCAAAGCCAGACATCGACACCACGCCTTCACCAATGCCATGAAAGATGGATTCACCCCATCCACTTGCAATGACGAAGGAAGACTTGCTGCGTCTGGCGATGCCAGCGTCCATCTGCCTGCTGGCAGCATCGATTTTCACGCTGCCTCTGCTGTCGAATGCAGTTCCGACAGAAATCACGGTGAAGCAGGCATGGGGCGACAGCTGGGAGATCAGATCGAAGTAACCCGCGCCATGGCGACACCATCAAAGACAGACACCCGCCTAGCAGAGAGGGAATGAGGCCAGAACCGGAACAAAGGTGATCGCTGGGGGCATCTGCTCTCAGATTGCCTGTATGGCAGTGCCTGGCAGATCGCCATGAACAGCTGAAGGACGTTGAGCGATGGCAGTGCGACCGCAGTCGTCACCACAAGGGAGGGCATTGCTTCCCTCGCTTCAGTGCAGCTGGAAGCTGTTGCAAGCAACCACTTGAACCTGAACGTCCGCGCAGCAAGAGGAGCTGCAGCTGATCACCATCGACCGTTACGGACGCCTCGCGGGAAAACCACTCGCCAATGATTCCAACGTGCAACAGCAATCGGTCACTGCCCCATGACGGAGATTGACTGGCGGTATGCCCGCCAGTGCCAGTGGACAGAATGATCCGCACCACTCTCACGACTGCAGCCCTGACCATCGCCTCAATGGCTGGGCCCGTTCAGGCCGACACCGTGAGAGGCGCCCTATGTGCACTGACTCGTTTGGACCGGCCCGCAGCAGTTGAGGATTTCAGCTGCGACTTCACCCAGCTGCAGGGGAATGCATACATCAGCAGCAGGCGCTGGAAATTCGCCTTCCCCGCTGCGGAACAGGGAAAGACCTATCAACGCCAGAACAGTCATGATTTTGTGAGGTTTATCCGCACAGGCGAATACGCACTGACCGTTTATCAATCAGGAGTGAAACCGCTTGAGCCAGGTCCTTGGTGATGACTCCTCAGCAGGCATCATTCGATGGGCGACAGCTCTTGGTCACTCCAGATGATGATTGAAAGCCCTCGTATCACGGGGCGGGACGATGTGATTTCACCAGCCTGGCGGCTGCCAGTCGCCGCCTAGGAGGCAAAAGTTTCGCCGACGATTCTTCAAGGAGGCGATCACGACAGTCACTGATCAGATCCGGGCAGGCAACGCTTCAGGTCAACCGGTTGATGCGGGTCAAGACATCATCCAAGCGAACCTCACCATCTGGGCGAGCACCGTTTCCAGTCGCCCGTCTTGAGCATCGCTTCCCAGGCTCCGATGGCATTGTGCCTGAGCATTCGGCGCACCACCGGCTGAGCGCCTCCACGAAGCGGCCTGGTCTCCACAACAACCCATTGCGGATGTGCGGTTGGCATG
>CAYWOE010000162.1:1801-3080 GCA_964459855.1 uncultured Synechococcus sp.
CGCGCTGTGATGGCCAGGAGTGCTGAGATGGCCCTGCCTGATCAGGCACCGAGATGAACTCACAAAAAACGCCCCTCTTACAAGGGGCGTGGTCCGTTTCACTTGGGAGAATTCAACAATGGAAAACCATTGTTTGAAACTCTGAAAGATGACTAAGTGTGACCGCAACGGTCGGATCACTTGGCAGGAGCTTTGTTGTCACCTGGCTGTTCCTTGTGATGATCAGCGTTTGGATTGTTGCAGCACATCGGCTTGATCGCGACTTCATTATTCCTAACAGATAGTCGAGTGGATGATGCTGAAGATTGAGTGAGAGCCGCAGAATTTCAAGACAAAAGTGAGAATGATTATCACTATTGTCCCGCTGCGGCTGTCAGGAGCAAAGAGCTCTGTCAGCCATCAAACCGCTCACTCCTGAGCTGGAATGCAATTCAATCCCACGAGCTTCGGCAAGCTCTCAATGTGGAAGTTGTGGGATCTCCATGGCTGGATCCGTTCCTGACCTCAGACGGTGAATCTGTTCGCCTGGTGAGCATCCTGAAAGATCCTGAAACCGAACCTTCCAGGGCGGCTGTCACCGCTTTCGATGGGCAGCAGGCGGGCATAGACCGATCGGATCCCACCCGGAGAAACCCATGACAACTGCAACCCTTCTGGCTGATGAGCGTTACTGGCAGGAGCTTGCTGCAGCGCAAATGCGCTGTGAGCGAATGGCAAGAGCTGAGCTCCTGAATGGAAGGCTGGCGATGCTCGGCTTCGTTGCGCTGATCGGTGCTGAGGCATTGCTGCACCAGGGGCTGCTGACAGCACTGGGCATCTGCCTCTGAGGCAAGACACTCATGCGAGGAAGCGATCCCAAGGCAAAAACAGAGATCGACTGTGCAGAGCTGCTCGAGCAGCTCTGCACAGGAGCATCATTCACGAACACGCTTCCCTTCAGATGCTGTTACGCCTGTCCCTCCTGCTGTTGAGTTCAGCCATTGCCATCGCGCCGCTTTCACTTAGGGCCAAGGAAGGTGGCGAAAGAACAGATCTTTTTTATTTCGAATGCAATGGCAAGAAAACACAAGGGTCAGGTGCTGCAACGGGATTTCCCATCAATCATCCAATCGTCGTGCGATATGAATTCAACTTAGCAAAATCAACACTTACAGAAATTAATATCGACACACCCGCATTAACTTCCGGTGCAGAGCCGATAAAAGTGCAAATTTACGGAAAAAATCTGAGCACTAAATTTCATAATGATCGCCTTGCCAAAGATTACGAGATTCAGATT
>CAYWOE010000163.1:0-3070 GCA_964459855.1 uncultured Synechococcus sp.
TCGGGATCCGCTTTGGTGATCTCGCGACCGCAGGCCTGGCTGGCGATGTAGGCATGCGGGTCGATGCCCTCCAGCAGGATCCGGCGCTGACCGTCGTCGTTGTAGAGCTGCGGGCTGGCCTGAAGACGGATCTCAATCGATGACCAGTCGAGGTCCATCAGCACCGTGTCGGGATTGCCCGTGCCCAGGGCTTTCTTGCGGTCGCCGGTGATGCCCTGGAAATTGAATCCGAACTGGCCGAGCTTCACCGGTTTGGCCTCGCCCTGCCTCGGACCTGTTCTGAAGCGCTCCGTATCAGAGGGAACCTGACTGCTGCTGTCGCGTACCAGAGCACTGGTGCTCATCCTGCCGGTGCTGGCGCCGATGATCCGGTAGTGCGGACGGACACGTCCATCGGTGAGCCTGGCCTCCTCGATCAGCCAGTTCACCTCCTTGAGCTCCTGATCCAGTGTTTTCAGTTGCAGCAGCTGCTCGATCACAGGATCGGGCAGGAAGGTCTTCAGCGTGCGGTCCTTGGTGTTCTCGACCGGTTCTCCCAGATAACGGCTGAGCGCCAGCTGCAGCTTCTCCGGACTCCGGTAGTTCTCAAGCGCCAGCGTCGCCTGCACCTCAGCAGCCAGGACCTGCCGCTCGGCCTGGGCCTGCTTTCTGGCGTTGAGAGCGGCGTCGACGTCGACCGCCAGTCCCCGCACCTGACCATCAGCGCAGGCGCTGATCGCTGCGCAGTCGAGCCGGTGGACCTCAACCTGCCGGGTTGCCACCAGCTGCCTGTGCAGCTCCCGCCCCAGGGGCAGCACGATCACGGCATCGAGAGCCGCATAGCGAAGCTGGCTGGCGCTCAGTGCATTGCCCCAGTCACTGGTCTGCTCGCTTTTGTCGAGCTCCCGTTTCAGGTAGTGAGCCGATGCCGCGGCCAGGCTGTTGCTGGGCAGATCGCCGATGATCTGACAGGCCAGCATCGTGTCCCACCACTGGCACAGCGGTCTGATGCCGGCGGCAATCAGGAAGGTGGCCTCGAACAGCAGGTTGTGCCCCACCAGCCTGCGTTCGGGATTGCGCACCAGCAGGCGCAGCCAGTCAACGGCAGGCTGGCCGATCACGGCCAGATCGACCACCAGCGTGGTGTCGCTGTCTGCCGCATGCAGCTGGGCGAGACGGATCTCACCACCGAGCGACGGGCTCAGGCTGGCCTTGTGCCGCCAGAGATCGGTGCGTCGGTTGAACGTTTCCAGATCAAAGCCGATCGCCAGGGCCATCGCCTCGGGATCGGGAAGATCAGCTGCGCTGCAGATGTAGTTGATGCCGCTGGGAGCTTCTCCCGAAAAAGGCAGTGGGCATGCCGCCTGAATCGGATCAGTTCCGGGGAATAGCAGCTGCTGATCCACAACCGGCCTCAACCGACTTGCAGCAGTCTCGGCGCGTTCAGCGCTCAGTGGCGAGCGTGAAGGCGGCGATCAGTGTTTGACCGGGCAGGCGCAGGCATCCATCTGCAGCTCGCGCGTGACGGCTGCGATGCCCTCTCTGTCGCGGAATTCGCGATACATGGCCAGCTGCTTGTTCAGATCCTGGCAACGGTTGCTGTTGGTTTTCATCGTTCCAACTCCAACGCTTTGGTTGTATTCATGCTGGCTCGCAGAAATACTCCGGTAAGTGACAACTGCTACGGATAACCGTCGATGTGTTGGAACGGCCTTATTCGGCTGAAGTTGATGAAAAAAACCTGTCAATCTGATCGCCTTTCCCTGTCCTGGACAGATCCTGAAACCGTACCTCCGAGGTCGGCTGCCACGCTTCTTCGCCCACCTCAGCAGGCATAGAACGACAAGGTCCATCCCGGAGACACCCTGCAGAACAGTTCCTCCCGCCATGGCGATCCGCCCTGCTGCAGCAACTGTGTTGGTTGATCTCCGTTCACTCCATCACCAAACACCATGACTGACACCACAGAACGCCGCTTCGGCTTCGTCAACTTCGCTGAAACCTGGAATGGCCGCCTTGCCATGCTCGGTTTCGTGATCGGCCTGGGCACCGAACTGCTCACCGGCCAGGGAATCCTCGGCCAGCTCGGTTTCTGAGCCGGCCGCTGGATCGATTGGCTTATCAGGCCAGCGGCCGGACTGCGTGTTCGGCCGCCGGGCGGATACCACCGTCACGGTCGGGCCGATGCAACGGCGATCGTTGCTGAAGAGCCAATTCACGTCTCACTCCGGTGAGACATCTGCCCTGTCTGCATCATGTCCAAGCATCGTTTATCGGTTGAGCAGAAGTTTCATCTCGAAGCGGCGTTTCGGGAAATCGATTCCTGCCAGGACATCGAGCAGCTGCGTCAGCTCACCAAACAGATCATCACGGCTCAGGAGAACGAAAAAGCCTTTGCCCGTGAAGCGATTGTGCAGATCCGGCGTGAACTGGAAGCCGGAGCAGCTCGCCGTTTCGGTTTCGCTTAAGTCAGGAGTCAGCGATGTCACCACTCAACGCCATCAACCGGTATCTGGTTCGCTACCGCAACCTCAGCGGCGAAACCCATGAAGGTTGCGTGTATGCATCCGATGCCATGGAGGCCAGGGATCTGGCCCGCGAATTCGCAGCAGAGCTGCGTCAGCGCCCGAATCTGATCAGCGCGATCCTCCGGGTCTCCTGAGCTCCTGACACGCGCAGCACCTCGCTCAGCCGTCGAGGCGCGCTTGCAGTTCCTCGATCTGCTGGCTCAGCTGCCTGTTGATCTTCTCGAGATGACAGACCTCATGTTCGAGCGTCTGCATGTATCTGGCGATCGAGGGATCAACGCCGCGCAGGCTCTTCCTGGCCTGCTTCTGAAGTTCCTTGTCAACGTTCATCCATCAGTGTCAGCGCTGGCGAGAAACTATCGGAATGATCGAGGCCGGAGTGGAGCTCCCCCGGCTGAGCCGTGGAACGCGCTCTGAATTGGCTTGGATGGGGAGCCTTGTGCGCTTGCTGTGACTCTCGGAAGATTCCTGGCCCTGTTCGCAGCTGGCGTGATCGCCGCGATCGTTCTGCAACAGGCCTGGCTCTGGTGGCCGCTGGGGGCGGCTGCCGTCTGGGCGCTGTT